>DASQJB010000133.1:0-2560 GCA_035631295.1 Bryobacteraceae bacterium
AGGCGGCGCCGCATTTGCGCCAGGGTTTACCGCCGCCGCCTCGGGCTCTTCCGGCCGCGGAGCGTAGATCACCTTCGGCGTCTGCTCCCATCCGGCGAAGATGCCTTTCAGATTCTCCTCGGTGTAGTCCGGAGTCCGCACGATGTGCGGGATCAGCGCGATCAACAGTTGGGAGTTGTCCTTCTCCGTGTGTCTGCTTCCAAACAACACTGAGCCGAGCGCAGGCACATTAACCAGGCCGGGGATGCCATTCACCGAAAGCGAATCCTGGATCTGATCCATGCCTCCCAGGATGTTGATTTCGCCATCCCGAAGGCGCAAATCCGTGATGCTCTTATTCTGCGTGATCACGGGCTGCGAAAGGCCGCCCGTGCCGCCGATGGTCAAATATTCCTTCACTGCCGCAACTGTGATTTCGACGTGCAGCGTCACTTCGGTCGAGGAATGCACTTGCGGCTGGATGATCATCGTCGTGCCCGTGTCGGCGAATTGGAACTGCGTGGACACGAGTGGGCTAACGCCCGTGCCTACGGCTGTGCCGATGCCCGACGAGAAGCTGCCAGTCGCGTAGGGAATGCGGTCGCCGATCTGAAGCTCGCCCTTGCCAAGGTCGGAAACACGGAGCGAGGGCCGGCTAAGCACTTTGGTGTTGTTGTCGCTCATCATCATGTTCAGTAGCGCTCCCGGCAAGCTCGTCGAGAAATCGGCCGAAGAAAGATGCTGAAGATTGTTGAGGGACACGGAGAATGGGCCGGATGTGGAGGCGGTGGTGGTGGAGGAGCTGGAGCTGGAACTGCTGCTATTCGTGGTATTCACCGTGATTGAGCTGCGCGGCGTGAAGGCGAAAGGAACGTTCAGCCCTGCCTGGCCTGCGGAATTAACGAGCGACGCGGCCAAATCGCGCGTCCGCGCGCTGTTCACCTGCATGAAGATCAGCTCGCACACTACTTCCGATTTCGGCTTGTCCAGATCTCTAATCAGCTTCTCCGCGAGAGCCACCTGATCCGCGGTTCCACGCACGACCATCGCCTTCTGCGCGTTATAGGTGTAAACGCGGCGGATATCGGCCACCGTGCGAATGGCCGTTGCGATTTCCTGGAACTCCTGAACGCTGGTGGCGTTGGTGGCGTAAAACACCTTCACCACCTGGTCCTCATAGTCGCGCCGCTTGGTGGCGTTGTCTTCCGTCACGAAGATGGTGTTGGCGGAAATCGGCTTCCAAAAGGTGTGCGTCAGCACCGCGAGTTGATCGAACGCCTGCTCCACGGTGGAGTTCCCCATCTCTACGGTGAAGCCTCTCGGCGGCGCCTGATATTGCGAATCGAACACCACGTTGATCCCAGCCAGCTTGCCCACGGTTTCATACAGGATGCGCGGAGGCTGATTGTTCATTTTGAGAGTCGGAACCTGCCGGATCACGGGCTTGAGCTCCGGCGGCCCTTGCATGGATTCCACACGCTCATCGTCCTGCCGCCGGATGCGCTCGGCCGGCGTCAGCCCCGCTTCATCCGGCTTCACCTCGCCCTTCCTCTGCTGGTCGATCATTTGCTGCGTGCGCTTGATTTCCTGAAGCGCAATGGCGGAGGAAGGATCGTCGATAATCGCCGTCTGAAATTGCTGCATCGCCTCCACCAGCTTCCCCTGGGCGCGCAGCTTCTGGCCATTTTCGACGTGCATTTGCCCCGCCTGGAACCGTGCGCGGCGCATCGCGATCAGGTACTTCGCATCCTTGGGGGATTCATCCACCGCCAACTGATACAGCCGAAGGGCGTCATCCCAATCGTTCTTGTTCTCGGCCTTTTGGCCGTCCTGGAAAAATCTCTCCGCTTTGCCGCTCTTGGCCTTGAGGGCCGGGGTCGCGCACAGGGCAACTAGCGAAAGCGCCAAGACGGCGCGTAAGTGGTTCCAATTCATCGTCTTAAGCGTGGTAAACTGATTTCGGACGAGGCCTCACAAAAATTTTGACGCTCTTCGCCCTTCCAGCGTGGAATCGAATATCAAAATCCTAAGCGACAACCGCGCAGCGGGCCATAACTACTACCTGTCAGACCGGCTGGAGGCGGGCTTGGTTCTCACGGGAACGGAGGTCAAGGCCGCGCGCGATGGGAAAATCCAGCTCAAAGACGCCTTCGGTGAAGTCGCCGGGCCTAAAGGCCGCCCCGAAGCCTGGCTGGTGAACGCTCACATCAGCAAGTACTCGCACGGCAACATCATGAACCACGAGCCGGTGCGCCGCCGCAAGCTTCTGTTGCACCGCTCGGAAATTGAGAAGCTGCAGCGAACCACCCAGGAACGCGGCCTCACGGTCGTTCCCACCAAGCTTTATTTGAAGAACGGATTGATCAAGGTCGAGCTTGCTGTCGGCCGGGGCAAGAAGCTGCACGACAAGCGCGAAAGCGAGCGCGAGCGCGAGATGAAAGCCGAAGCCCGCGCCGCGCTAAGCCGGAGGCGGAAAGAGTGAACGACTCGCCGAAGGCGGGATTAACACCGGGGTGGCCGGGCAATTTTGCCTGATGGCGCTTAGTTTTTGGCCCCACGCATAAGCTGTTGGTTCCACAGG
>DASQJB010000134.1:0-5666 GCA_035631295.1 Bryobacteraceae bacterium
TGGCTGGGAGGCAGGGACTCGAACCCCGATACGCAGATCCAGAGTCTGCAGTCTTACCATTAGACGACCTCCCAAGATCGTTTGGCTGGCAAAGCGATTGCTGCGTTCGGATTCAATTGTAACATCGCGAGCGGTGATACACTGATTTGTTGACTTTACGCGCCCTTCGAGGGGGTGCGTCGATTGAAACAAAAATGGCCATCAGCAAAGACTTACTGGAGATCCTGGTGTGCCCGCTGTGCAAGGCCCCGGTCGAGTTGAAGCAGGACGAAAACGGACTCAAGTGCGTGGAATGCAAGCGGGTGTATCCAATTCGCGACGACATTCCCGTCATGCTGGTCGACGAAGCGCGCATCGAAGAGTAGGCGCGCGATGGCTGCCGTTTTGGAGGGTCTGCCAAACAGCGCGCGAGTTGCGGCTGTCCGCCTGCGTTCGCTGGGAGATTGCGTCCTCACCACCCCCGCGCTCGCTTTGCTCAAGCAATATCGCCCGGACTTGCGCATCGCCGTGGTAGTAGAGCCTCGGTTCCGCCCCGTGTTCGAAGGGAATCCGGACGTTGAGAAAATCCTGGAGCCCACCGCCGGTGCAATCTTCGCGTGGCGTCCGCGGCTTGCGCTCAATCTGCACGGCGGCGCGCGGAGTATGGCGCTGACAGCCGCCTCCGGCGCGCCTCTGAGGGCAGGCTTTGCTCATCATCGTTACGGTTTTCTTTATTCCCACAAGATTCCCAGAGCTCAAGACATCCTCGGCGAGGAGCGCAAGGTGCATACGGCCGAACATCTCGCCTCGGCTATATTCTGGCTGGGGGCGCCGCGACGCGAAGTTCCAAGGGCGAGGCTTTACCTCTCCGAAGAAGGCAGCCCACAAAAGTCGATGGGCTGCCCCACTGCTGTTTTCCATCCTTTTGCCTCCGAGCCGTCAAAGACGTGGCCGGCTGAGCGGTTCCTGGCCGTAGCCGGCGAATTGAAGCGGACGCTCGGTCTTCAACCGGTATTCCTCGCGGGTCCCGGAGACGAGTCGAGCGCCTTCACCGCATTTGAGGTGTGGAACAGCGCTCCACTCGAGCGCGTCAAGAGTCTGATGGCGGGTGCGCAATTGTTCATAGGAAACGACAGCGGACCCGCGCACATGGCTGCGGCGTTCGGAGTGCCGGTGGTGGCGCTATTTGGGGATTCCGATCCCGCGATCTGGAGTCCCTGGCGCACGCAAGGACGCGTCCTTACTTCGCCGGATGGCATAGGCGGCATCGGCGTCGAGGAAGCGATCGAAGCGGCGCAATCCGTCGGGGCGCCCGCATGAACGAGTTCGGGCGGCTGCTTCGCTACTCCAGGCCCTATACGGCGCATCTTCTCTTCTCCGTGATTTTGATGGCCTGTGTGGGAGCGGCGCAGGGCCTTACGGTCCTGTTGATCGGCCCCATCTTCGACCGTGTGCTGAACCCGCAAACCGCCGACGCGCCCGTCTTGCTCTACACCGTCCCCGTCTGGAACCGGCCAATCTATCTCGATAACTTCATGCCGGCCGGCGTCCACAATATCTGGACCATGGTGGCGGCCGGCCTTCTCGTCTTGTTCGCCAACAAAGGTCTGTGCGACTACCTGGGCAACTATCTGGTCAATTACGTCGGCTTCTCCGCCGTAACCGACTTGCGGCAGGAAGTCTTCGATTGCGTGGTTCATCAGGACGCGCACTTCTTCGAATCGAATTCTACAGCGCGTGTGATGAGCTCGATCATGAACGACCTGGAAAAGATCCAGGTAGCCACTTCGCACATCCTCGCGGATCTGCTGCGTCAAAGCTTTACAGCCCTGGCGCTGGCCGCCGTGGTGTTCGAGACGGATTGGAAATTCGCATTGGCGAGCGTGACCCTGCTTCCCTTTGTACTGCTGCCGACGTTGCGAATCGGCAGGAGAATCCGGGGCACGACCCGGCGTGCCCAGGACGACGCCGCCGAGTTGAACCAGGTTCTGCAAGAAACTCTGAGTGGGCATCATGTGGTGAAGTCGTTCGGAGCGGAAGAAATGGAGTCGAACCGCTTCCGCGACCGCGCCGAAAAGCTGCGCCGCAGCAACCTGCGGTACGTCGCTCAACAGGCCATAGCCTCGCCGTTGATAGAATTCTTCGCCGCGATTACGATTGTGGGATTGCTCACCTACGCTCGCCAGCAGATCAAGTTGGGAGCGATGAGCACTGGCGAGTTCACGCGGTTCATCGTGGCGCTGCTGGTGTTATATGAGCCGGTGAAGCGTCTCGCCGGGATCCACAACATCTTCCAGCAGGCGCTAGGGGCCTCCCAGCGTGTCTTCGAATATCTGGACCGGCCGCGGCAGATTCAAGAAAGGCCGGGGGCGGCGAGGCTGGCGCGGTTCGAGAAATCGATCCAGTTCGAAAACGTCAGCTTCCGATATTCCGGAGAGCCGAACGGATTCATGCTCGAACTTGTGTCGTTCGAGGTGCGCGCGGGCGGAGTGGTGGCTCTGGTGGGGCCGAGCGGAGCCGGCAAAACCACAATCGCCAACCTGGTCCCGCGCTTCTACGACGTCACCGCCGGCGCCGTGCGCATCGATGGCCGCGATGTGCGCGATTTGCGGCTGCCTTCGCTGCGCGACAAAATCGGCATCGTGGCGCAGGACACTTTTTTGTTCAATGACACCGTAGAGAACAACATCCGGTACGGCCTGAGGCACGCGACGGCCGAGCAGGTGCGGCAGGCAGCGCGTAACGCGCTGGCCGAGGAGTTCATCTCCCGTATGCCGGATGGTTATCAGACCATGATTGGAGAGCGGGGCCAGAAGCTCAGCGGCGGGCAGCGGCAGCGGCTGGCCATCGCGCGGGCGCTGCTGAAGAACGCGCCCATCTTAATTTTGGACGAAGCCACGTCGCATCTGGACACCGAATCGGAAGTGCTGGTCCAACAGGCCTTGCAAAGGCTGATGGAGCATCGGACGGTGATTGTGATCGCGCACCGGCTTTCCACAGTGCGCCGAGCGGACCGGATTATCGTGCTGGACCATGGCAAGATCGCCGAAACCGGAACCCACGAGGAGCTGGTGAGCCGCGGCGGAATTTATCATCGCCTCCACCATTTGCAATTCCTGGCGGCGGATGCTTGAGACAACTATGAGCGCACAGGCGCAAGTCCGTTGTGCGCGATCGGGAAGTCGCGGGAGCGCACAGGCGCAAGTCCGTTGTGCGCGATCAGGAGCTCGATGAGCAGCGGGGTTCGCAGCATGACTGGATTCGCGCGCGCGCGGCGTCCTCTGGCCGTGTGCGAAATCGTGGTGACCGTCAAAAGCGTGAACCATCGGGGTTTGGACATTCACATCCGCGGGCCGGAAGCCGCCGATCCCTTCGAGGTTGCCGTGCGGGCGCTGGTGAAGAGCTACGTGGCGCGGGGGCACGTGGACGTCCGCATAGCGATCCAGGAAGACGCCGCCGAAGGAGGAAGATTCTCGCTGAACAAGGCGATGCTGGACCACTATCTGCGCGCGTTTCGCGAGGCCGCGACGGAATACAGGGTGGATGTCCAGCCTGATCTGGACGCCGCGCTGCGCTTCCCCGGAATGTTCGGAACCGCCGCGGAGAACGACGATCTGCCGGAAGGGGCCGAAGCGGCGCTGTTGGACGCGCTGGCCGAGGCTTTGCGTCAGATGAATGCGTTCCGCGAGCGGGAAGGATCCGAGCTCGCCGCCGAAATGAGGAAACACGCAGCCCAAGTCTCCGTCGGCGTGGAAGAGATGCAGAGAATCCGCAACGGCGCGGCCACGCTGTTTCAACACCGGCTGGCCGATAGGTTAAGGGATCTGCTTGGCGGCGCGCCCATCGACCCTCAGCGGCTAGCGCAGGAAGCGGCGATCCTGGCCGAGCGCACCGACATCGGCGAAGAGCTGTCGCGGCTAGAAATTCATTCGTCGCAACTCGTCGGCTTGTTGGATCAAGGCGGCGAGGTGGGCAAGAAGCTGGATTTTCTGCTCCAGGAAATGAACCGCGAAGCCAACACGATTTTGTCAAAAACGGGCGGCGCGGGCGATGCCGGCTTGAGGATTACCGAATTGGCCTTGAGCGCCAAAGCCGCGATTGAGAAAATGCGCGAGCAGTCGCTGAATCTGGAGTAGCCGGGGTGTAGCCGGCCATAAAACCCAGCCGCCGATTCAGAGCCGTGACCGCAGGGAGCGGTTCATAGAGCGTCCGGAAAGATGGCGCGGCCTCGACTTCAGCACGCATATTATTCATACTGTGCGTATGAAGACGACCCTGATTCTGAGCGACGAGCTCCTGGAGCGCGCCAGGGAAGCGACCGGACTGAAGGACAAGACGGCGCTGGTGCATGCCGGTTTGGAAGCTTTGATCGCGCGAGAGGCTGCTTGGCGCCTGGCGTCGCTGGGAGGCACGGAACACCAACTTCGGCCAATTACGAGGCGACATTCCCGCCGCCTGAGCGGTACGGGTCGCCGGTTCCGTGGGATGGAGCACCTTCGCAAGGGCTAACCTTATGAAAGCTGTTCTAAAGGTTAGATATAGCTGCCCGAGAGGCGGGAGTAAGCCAATTCAGGCCAGCGCCGGTCCATTAGACTCGGCTATGCTAGTTGAATCATATGCCGACTCTCGAAGCTCCGCCTAAAACCGAGAGCTCCAAGCGCCAAGGCCGGGCGATGCTAGCCGTGTTGCTGTGCACGTTTATCAATGCGGCTTCGCAAGCTTTTATCAAGCTCGGCACAGCCTCGCTGGGCTTGCATCCCACGATGCTCGAGACCGCTGTCGGGATCGTGACCAAGCCGCTGCTGTTCGCCGGCTATGCACTGCTGGGCGTGAGCACGATCCTGTTTGTGCTGGCTTTGCGCAAGGGCGACCTTTCGCTGCTGTATCCAGTTCTGACGCTGGGATACGTGTGGGTGACCGTTCTCTCGGTGGTGATGTTTCACGATTCCATGAACCCCTTCAAAATCGCCGGAGTCGCCGTGATCATTTCCGGCGTAGCGGTGCTGGGAGGGGCTTCCAACGTATGAAAACCCCGCTTGTTTCTGTTGCGTGGGTGGTTCTGGGCACCGTGATCGGCAGCTTTGGAGCCGTTTTTCTCAAGATGGGCGCCGGCCATTTGAGCCGCAATCTCAGATCCCTCCTCACCAACTGGCGGCTGGCGTTCGGCATCGGGCTATATTTGTTGTCCTCGGTGTTTTACGTCATCGGAGTGCGAAACGGGGAGCTGAGTGTGCTGTATCCGATGGTTTCGCTGGGATCGGTCTGGACGCTGCTGTGGTCCAAGATGCTGCTGTCGGAATCGCTGACCCGGCCAAAGTTCATGGCGGTGGGCATGATTATCGCGGGCTGCCTCCTGCTGGGGTTGGGCAGCCGTTAGCCTTCTTCTTTCCCCGCGCGGGCGTTTCAGGCGATAATTCTCTGTATATCCTTTGGCAACGGTCCTCGTCCCTAAAGACATTTGAGTCCGCGTCCGGTCTAACCAAATAAATAAGGGATCCGTCTGGAATGAGCGAGCGCAATTCGTCCTTATCGATCGCTTTAGTTGCCGCTTCCGCGGCGTCTTTTCTTGCGGCCTCCGCGCAGGCGCAGGCTGTGGCGGGCCGCTATATCGTCGAATTCGATAACGAACCGGCTGTGACGGCCGCTCCGGGAGGGCGTCAGGCCCAAGCCGCCGGGCGGGTGGCGGC
>DASQJB010000135.1:0-3453 GCA_035631295.1 Bryobacteraceae bacterium
GGAACTGCGCCACGCGATCAGCGCCGTCGATTACGTGCAACGCCGCCGGCACCTTCCCGCCGCCGTCCGTCACGACACGCACGTCACTCGCGAGCAGCTGCGTCAGTCGATTGAGGTCGCCCGCCTGGGTTGCCGCCACGAATGCGGACAGGAGCTGCGCATGTTTCGCATCGATCTCGTCCGAACGCGGAGGCGCGGCGGCACCGCGTGGTCGCATTGCGCGCACGTGCACGCGTGCGCGGGCGGCAAGCTGCCGGCAAGCAGCCTCGCTCCGCTCCGTTGCCGTGGCCACTTCGCTGAACGAGAAATCGAACACGTCATGCAGCAGGAACGCAGCCCGCTCGAGCGGCGACAGTTGGTCGAGGATCAAGAGCAGCGCGATGGACAGATCCTCGGCCAGCTCCGTGCGGCTATCGGGCGCGAGCGCTGCCGTATCAAGAACCGGCTCCGGCAGCCATGGACCGACGTACTCCTCGCGCCGTGCACGCGCCGAGGTCAGCATGTCGAGACAAATTCGCGTCGCCACGGTCATAAGAAACGCTTTCGGATCCGACACCTTGTCGCGGTCGGCCCCATGCCAGCGCAAGTACGTCTCCTGCACCGCATCCTCGGCGTCAGCCATCGACCCAAGCATACGGTAGGCGAGACCGAGAGGCGCCGGCGGTACGGCTCGAAGCTCGTGGCTGGATTCGACATCGTGCTCACTGAGCTCACGCCGTGCGCATGGCCACACCCGCCGGCGCCGCTACCCGGCCGTGATCGAACATCACCGGCGTACCGCCAACGACGATGCGCATGCAGGCCTTGCCGTGGCCAAGGGCGTACTTGACTGTGGGATAGATTCGCGCCGCAGTGATTGCAAAAGCCACACTGACAACGGCGCGCCGTCCCCAGCGCTTCACGACCGCCTCGCGATATTCATCGGCTGCGGCATCGTGTGCGAGCGTCGCGCGCGTGAATTTCCACACCAGCGCGACGTCCGGTGGCATCGCGTCGGGGTTGTCAGCGAGGAGGGCGCGCAGAACCACAGGGCTGACGCCGGCACGCTCCGCCATCGAGACGCCCAGTTGCGTACATGGACCGCAGTCCTCGTGGCGCACGGCGGTAATCCCGGCGGCGCACCATGCGTCGATGGGGAGGTCACGACGGAACTGTCCGAGCGCGGCAGCGCGAGAAAACAGCCATGCGGCGCGCGGACTCGCCTCGATCATGTCGCGCATATAGCTGGCGTCGTAATTCCACTCCCGCTCGAACTTGCCAAGCCATCTCCGCAGTGCCCATTTGATCATGTCGCTCCTCCTGTCTCCAATGGTGAGACGGGATAGGGCCTCGGAATGTGACATGGCTGCCACCGCCGGCTTAGATGGGCGGACCGTTGGCAAACTGGACATGACCAGATCGGTTGAAGGAGTCGCGGTCCCGCAAAGTCACGACGCCGACGCTCCTCGCAGGCGGCAACCCTCAGATCGTGAAGGCCTACGGTGACGCCCCGTGCAGGCACTTGGCATCCTTGCGCGGAAGTCGATTCCCAAGCTGCCTGGAGCCAAATCAGCCGCGCCGTTCATCCGTGCCTTCCATTGATCCCCTGTGGCGCGCCGGGACTTGCAAAGCAGAGAAATCGGATCACTTACGCCGACAGAACTGTAGGGTTAGATCTACGAAAGCCTTTATCACCGGTTCTGCAGCGCGGTCGGCGCTCCAGGCAAGAGCGATATCCCATGCGACTTCGGGTGTTGAAAGCTCCCAGAAGCGGACATCTGAGGTCTTGCGTAGCGCAGCCGAACTGGGCGCAAGTGCGACTCCCATGCCTGCACGAACAAGCATGAGCATTGTGAATAGTTCGTTTGTCTCCTGCACAATGTTTGGCACAAATCCTGCGGCTCTACAGACGGAGATCATGTGGTCGTGGAAGCTCGCCGACGTACTCCGAGCAATTGTGATGAACGGTGCCTCCGCAAGAGACGCTAGGCCGCCTCGAGGGCGCCAGGGACTGCGGGTACCAATTGCAAGCATCAGTCGCTCACGCACAATCGGCCGCATCTCAACGCGTGCCTTTGTGACCGGCAGGCGTACGAAGCCGATATCGATCTGACTGCCGGCCAATGCAGTCAACTGATCCGGCGAAGGCATGTCTCGCAGGCGCAGCTCGACCCCTGGATATTCCAGGCGAAATCGCACCAACAGATCGGGCAGCAGCTTTTCGATCATCGCGAGCCCGAAGCCGATGCGCAGCACACCCAGCTCTCCACGAACTGCTTTATGCGCGGCGTCGAGCGCGGATGAAGACTCTTGGAGCACGAGCCGCGCCCGCGTCAGGAGTACCCGTCCGGCCTCGGTCAGTCGTACCTCGCGATAGCCGCGCACGACCAGCGGGCCTCCTACTCTGTCTTCCAGGCGCTGAATCTGTTTGCTCAGCGCGGGCTGGGTGACATGAAGAACGTCGGCCGCTTTTCCAAAGTGGAGATGTTCAGCCAACGTGACGAGCGCGTGTAGCTCAACAAGATTTAGATACTCCATTCCGCCATGTTATCAGACTAGCTAACAATCTTCATTGGACAGAATTGCAGTTCGCCGTCACAGTGGGAGTACTTCCGGAGGAAACGTATGAGGATTGACACCTTTACCACGATGATAGGCACAGTGGCGGCTACCTGCACGACCTTGTCGTTCGTACCCCAGCTAATCAAAATACGTAAGCAGGGCGGACGCGATCTTTCGACTGGCATGTTGCTGTTGTACCTGCTCGGTGTGAGCCTGTGGCTCGCTTATGGCGTCCGCATCAACGCTGTGGAAGTCATAGGCGCAAACATCGTCGCGGGGGCTCTCGTATTCACCGCGCTCTTCATGAAACTACGCTCCGACGCGTGATGTGCACGCTTCGAGGTACAGGGGGTTCGGAAGCTAACTATATCCACTGACTGAGGAACCAATGACAATCATGACCAAGTTGTCGATTGCCACACTCGCGGGGGCCGCGACCATCTTTGTGTGGGGAGGCGCCTCACATATGGTGCTGCTTAAAGGGATTGGCTTTTCCCGCATGTCGAACGAAGACCAAATTCTTTCGACCCTTCGTACCTCCTTGACTCACGAAGGTCTGTATTTTTTCCCGAGCATCGACCTGAGAGGACAGCCATCTGCGGAAGAGAGGGCAGCTTGGGAAGCGAGGTTTCGGGCAGGTCCTACTGGAATGATCATCTACCATCCAGCAGGTGACACCCCGGTCTCACTGAAGAAACTGTCAGTGCAGTTCCTGAGTGATGTTGTCGCCTCGGGAATTGTGGCCTACGTGCTCTTCCTCTCCTTGGCGACGTACTGGAGACGCGTGGGGATTGTGGTCCTGTTAGGAGTATTCGGACTATGCGCCATTAGTTTCATCTACTGGAATTGGTACGGATTTCCGAACGCGTTCTTTTTGGCGCAAGTTGTAGACATGGTGGTTGGTTGGTCACT
>DASQJB010000136.1:0-3593 GCA_035631295.1 Bryobacteraceae bacterium
CCACGATCATCGTGCTCTTGGTCATCGGCGCGCCCGCCGGCGGTCTTCCCTGCGGCTTAAAGGCTCAAGCCGGACTTGCTCTCCGAATTCCCACAAAGCTCGCGTGAGACTCTCAACGGCTGCTGCATCTGGCGGCTTCCCTGCACGCAACAATTTCGCCCTTTTCTTTTTGAATGCCAGAACTCGCCGTAGCGACTCGCGAACCCGCTTCACGAATTTCCCGTCGCGCTCGGCCCGTTTCCGCAGCCCCTCGTAAGCCTCGAGCACATACTGTTCGTGGTGGCACACCAGGCACAGGTCGCCGCCGGCGGCGATGAACTCGACCGCGGCTCGTCCGACCGGCGCGGCTTTCAACACCCCGCCCATTTCCAGATCGTCGGAGACGATCAGACCGCGGAAACCGACGCGCTTGCGAAGAATATCGGCGATCCAGAGCTTTGAGAGCGACGCTGGCGTTCGCGACCTGGTCACCCGCGGATAGGCAGCGTGAGCGATCATCACAAAGGGAAGGTGCCGACGCAATGTCCGGTAGGCAAGCAGGTCTTCCCTCCACAGGCGTTGCAGCGATTTTTCGATCACCGGCAGCTCCTGGTGACTGTCGAGCTGGCCTTCGCCGAGTCCGGGAAAATGTTTGCCGCATCCGAGGACTTTCGCCGAAGCAAGGCCGGCGATGAATTCGCGAGCGTACGCGATCAACTGCTTGGGATCGGGGGAGACCGCACGGGACGCCATCACGTTCCGCGAAGCGGCGAACGCCAGATCGAGCACCGGGGCAAAGTCGACGTTGAATCCGAGCGCGCGGCAATTCTCGCCAATGATCTCCCCGTGCCGGCGAAAAACCCGGTCATCGCCGGTGGCAAAGACCTCGGCCGCGGCGGGTGTCGGCCCCAAGGTGTCGCGCAATCGGTCGACGCTGCCCCCTTCCAGATCGACGCAGTGGAACAGCGGAGCGGTCACGCATTTCTGGCAATCCCGCAGCAACCGCCAAGTTTGCTGGGCGCCCCCGATGTTGCGGGCAAATAGAATGACGCCGGCGGGCTGTAGTTTGGTCAGCAGCGAAGCGAGCTTCGAGGTCATCTCGACTCCATCGAAGCCAACAATCATGAGTTGCCCCGGGTCTGGTTGCAGACGTGCCTCCGTGATCTTCACTCCCCCTGCGTCAGATTTCCCTCTTCAATTCCGCCAGCAAGTTCAACGCCTCGAGGGGGGTCAAGCGGTTCAGATCGACTTGCCGCAGCTGATCGAGCACGGGCTCGGACAGCGGCGTGAAGATCGTCAACTGCGCCGGCGGGGGATTCGCTCCCGCTGACAGGTGCGCCCTGGCCCGCTGCTCGGCGAATTCGTGTTCGGCCAGCACTTCGCGCGCGCGGGTCACGACCTCATGGGGCAGTCCGGCCAGCTTGGCCACTTCAATTCCGTAGCTGCGGTCGGCAGCGCCGGTTTCGACTTTACGCAGAAAAACGATCCCCCCGGCGGTCTCTTTGACTGACACGTGATAATTCTTCACGCCCTCAAGCTGCCCGGCCAATTCCGTCAGTTCGAAATAATGCGTGGCGAACAAAGTCTTTGCCCGCACTCGCGCGTGGAGATATTCCACGGCCGCCCAGGCGATGGCCAGGCCATCGTAGGTCGCAGTGCCGCGTCCAACTTCGTCGAGAAGGATGAGCGATCGCGCTGTCGCGGTGTGCAGAATGGCGGCGGTCTCGGTCATTTCGACCATGAACGTTGAACGTCCGCGGGCGAGGTTGTCGCTGGCTCCGATGCGGGTGAACACGCGATCGACGATGCTCAGCTTTGCCGACCGCGCGGGTACGAACGATCCCATTTGCGCCAGAATCACGATCAGGGCCGCCTGCCGCAAATACGTCGACTTGCCGCCCATGTTCGGACCGGTGAGAAGCAGAATGTTGTGGGTGGTGCTGTTCAGGTAGAGGTCATTGGGCACGAACCGTTCGCTTCCACCGGCCAATTCCTGCTGCTCGATTACCGGATGGCGGCCATCAACAATCTCCAATTCGCCGGCGGCGTCCACAAACTCGGGCCGGCAGTAGTCGCGCAGAGCCGCGACATGCGCCAGAGATCCCAGCAGGTCGACCTCGGCGAGCGCGAGCGCGGTCTGGCGGATGCGCTTCGCTTCGGCGGCAATCGCCGTCCGCAGTTCGGCGAAGAGCCGCCGCTCGCTCTCGACAATCTTTTCCTGCGCGTCGAGAATCTTCGCTTCATACTCCTTCAGTTCTGGCGTTGTGAAGCGCTCGGCTCCAACCAGCGTTTGCTTGCGCTCATATTCCTGAGGAACGAGACGCAGGTTCGCCTTGGAAATTTCGATGTAGTAGCCAAAGATCGAATTGAATTTCACTTTGAGCGACGAAATTCCGGTGCGTTCCCGCTCCCGCTGCTCGATTTGCGCCAACACTGCTTTGCTGTTTCGAGAGAGATCCCGCAGTTCGTCCAGATCGCGGTCGACGCCGACGGCAATTACGCCGCCTTCGGCAAAACTCAACGGAGGCTCGGCCACGATGGTCTGCTCGATCCTGCGGCGCAGGTCGCTCAATTCGTCCAGCAAGCCTTCGAGCGTGCGGAGCCGCGACGCCTGCAGCCGGGCGAGGGCATGTTTGACGGCCGGAATTCTGGCTAAAGACGAGGCCAGCGCCAGCACATCTCGCGGATTCGCCGCTTCGAGCGTGACCCGGCTCAGCAGTCGCTCGAGATCGAGCACGCCGTCGAGGGCAAGCCGCAATTCTTCGCGTGCGACCACGTCTTTGACAGCTGATTCCACCGCGTCAAGCCGACCGTTGATTTCGCTCGTGTCGAGCGAAGGGCGAAGCAGCCATGCCCGCAGCAGGCGCTTGCCCATGGGAGTGGTCGCGCCGTCGATCGAGCGGAATAGAGTGACGCCCACGTCCGTTCCGGCAAACAGCGGCTCGATCAACTCCAGATTGCGCACCGTGACCGCGTCGAGCACGAGGCAGTTCTGGCGTTCGTACCATCCGATGCGGTCGACGTGATCGAGCGAACCGCGCTGCGTCGAGCGGACGTAGTACAGGATGGCGCCGGCCGCCGAGGCGGCGGCAGTTCTTCCCGCGAGGCCGAATCCCTCGAGCGACAGCACGCCAAAATGATTCTCGAGAAGCGGCAAAGCATGGTCCGGGGCGAAAGTCCAGTCATCCAGCGGAGTTTCGGTCAGGCTGAGCCCCGACCGTCCGGCCGAGGACGGCTGCCCCCACAGGGGTGTTTTTGCACCGGCTGCGGTCGAGAACAGGGGGGCGGCGGAGGCGTACAGCAATTCCTTCGGCCGCAACTGCTCCAATTCTTCCTGCACCCGGCGCATCGCGGTTTCGCCGGAGAATTCGGTGGCACGGAATTCTCCTGTGGACAAGTCCAAAGCTGCGAATCCGACTCGATCTCCCACCTGCGCCATGGCGGCCAGAAAGTTATTTTCATCGGACCCCAGCGAGGAATCGGCCGCGGTGCCAGGCGTTAGGACGCGAGTCACTTCCCGACGAACCAACTTCTTCGCCAGCCGCGGATCTTCCATTTGTTCGC
This sequence comes from Bryobacteraceae bacterium, assembly GCA_035631295.1. Taxonomy (GTDB): domain Bacteria; phylum Acidobacteriota; class Terriglobia; order Bryobacterales; family Bryobacteraceae; genus Palsa-187. The sequence goes on from DASQJB010000136.1 coordinate 3,544, forward strand.
AGATGGCGACTTTGAATCCCTTGCGAATCAGCTTCCCGATGTAGCCCTCG
>DASQJB010000137.1:0-2925 GCA_035631295.1 Bryobacteraceae bacterium
TGCCCGCCCGCAGACAAGGGCAAATCCCAGCTCAGACCGCGTCCTGCTGACGCAACGACCCACAATGTCCGCAAAAAATATCGTCAACGCTCGCGCAACGAGCTGCGATTGTGCGAAGATGGTGTGAGAAATCCAGGCTAGCCCACGAGGCCAATGCCGATTCCATGTTCTCTCCCAGATGGGTCGATTGCTTCGACTGCCACCACTGCTCACCCAGGCGACGGAAGACGCTGCCAAGAGTCTTACGTACAATCGCATTTGCGCGCTCCTCACCCAATTCAACCTGAAGGGCCTTGACGAGGGGAACTAAGACTTGAGCCTGTGCCTTCGCGCGTTCCATGACAGAGATACCCACGTGCCACCTCCTCGGCGCCGGTTGGGAGCCCCGAATGAACTGTCTCCAAGCCAAGCCTATCATCCGCCACTTACGGCGCCGAGCCTCCGTTCGTCCGCTGATCGACCGTGTGAGGCAGTTACGACTGTTTCTGGCACGTAGCCGACGTCGGCTGCTTCGGCAGCGTATGTCCGGTTACGGGATGTTGCGGACTTCCGCGCCCAGGCGCGCGGCTTGGCGCGCGACGCTGTTGACCCTCATCGACCCAGGCGCATCGATTGGACTATAACGTTTCCATGGCAACTGAATACGTCATCGACGGCTCACGGATTACGTCGCTTGAAGCGTTCTACGATGAGATCGGCCGCATTCTCATCTCTGGCCATCAGTGGGGCCGGAACCTCGACGCATTCAACGACATTCTGAGAGGGGGCTTCGGAACGCCGGACGAAGGCTTCACGCTGAAGTGGTCTAACTCGGCGGTTTCAAGGGAAAAGCTGGGCTACCCCGAGACAGTGAGGCAACTCGAAATCCGACTAGGACGCTGCCATCCCAGCAATCGAGAAGATGTGCGGCGGATGCTGTCCGACGCTCGTGCCGGTGTGGGCGCAACCGTGTTCGATTGGCTGGTTGAGATCATTCGGGACCATTGCTCCGGCGGAGAACAGGCCGCAGACAACGTTTGCCTTGTACTCGACTAACGTCCGCTTCCGGCGGCTGCCGTCTATCTGTTGAAGCTGACGGACCAATTTCAAACGCCCGGCGCGTCGCGACGACATCCTGACTGTGGCAGGAATACTTCGATGTCTGCTGCTGGCAGATTGTGTTGAAAAACTCATTTGCGCCTCCGAGCGCGAAAGATTGATTCAAGATCAGGTCCCGACACGCAACAACGATTCAAGAACCGGCTCGCCTCGATTCTTTTGTTGCAAATTTCGTCTCCACAGCGCCCGGTCGGTGACTTTTTCAACACAATCGGCACGTAGCCGACGTCGGCTGCTTCGGCAGCGTATGTCCGGTTACGGGATGTTGCGGACTTCCGCGCCCAGGCGCGCGGCTTGGCGCGCGACGCTGTTGACCCAAATGCGGAAGTTTCGCGAACCCGCTACGTTCGGTGAATTGGCCAGGCACTGCTCTGGTTACCCGCAGGAGCACGCTAGACCCGGCCGACGTAGTGCGGACGCCCCGGCCGCCATCTTGGTCAGAGACGATTCAGAGCAAACACGTATGCGCGAGGGTCAGATTTTCGGCAGACAGCGCCCGGGCCGCTAACCGGGCAAGACCTTCGGCTTCGGGCGCCAGGGCCGGCTCCTCGAGGAGAGGCCGAAGCCCGGCAGCCAGATGCGCGACGTCCTCCCGGCGCAGAACGTAATAGCGCACCTCGCCGTGTTGTGGATACGCGAGCGCGGACTCGGAGCCGCCCTCGAGGAAGATCTGGCGGAACCAATTGAGGTGAATGAACGTCGAGAGACTGCTTTCTAGCACGACCCAGTTCGGCCCGACAGCCTCCACCAGGCTGAACTTAGCGCCGTTTTCAAAGCAGAGAACGCGCACCAGGCCGTGAATTACCTCGTCCACATCGCGTGACGTGAGAAAAACACGCAATTCGAGCTCCAGATGGCTAAGGATTCGGCTGAGCAACCCAGCGAAGTGCCCATAGCGAATTCCACGCGCGAAGGGCGACGCAGTTGCCTCGCGCAGGACGATACGAGCCTCTGAGCCGAGCATGCGCACTGCTTCCAGTTCGCTCAGCGCCGGGCGAATAGTTTGAAACCGGACGATGTCGATAACTTGGATCAGAATCTCGCCGGACAAGCCTTAAACCTCCTGCCCTGGCCCACCTGTGTCTGGCCGCCGGGCCAGTTCGCGCCGAAGTTCGTCCACGCGACGCGGATCGAGCGAACCGTTTTCGAAAGTATAGAGTTCCATCAACTCCCGCACCGAGCAGGCCAGTTCGTCCGGAGCACCGGCAAGCGCCACCCTGCGCAGTGCCAAGCGCCGCTCGCCCAAGCGGGCAGCCTCCATCGCGCTGTCAGCGTGGTGCATCCAGCGCAACGCCTCGATCCAGAGCGACAGGGGCCAGATCAAATCCCGATGCCCCTCGCCCTGAAACGCCTGGCGGGTCGCGAACGCCTCGCTCGCTAGTCTGATTCCGTCCTCCAGACGAAATCCATCAGCGATTGCATCCCAAGCCTGCCGCTCCAGCCGCGCCGCCCTTTCCTCTGCTTTCTCATCGACACTAGGCGGCATCACGAAGTCCATGGTCGCTTGGGCCGAACGCGCCCCGGTGCGCTCGATTCCGACGCATGACCGAAGCGTCGGTCCAGCACTGATGTCATGGCGCATTTACGACGGCAAATGGGCTACGCTGGACAAGCGCAGCATCCGCACCCTATCACGCAGGCCGCCCGTTTTTCATAGTGAGTTTGTTTTTGTGCGGGAGTCCGGAAATGTGAAGGTTTTCGGATGCCGGCCCCCTGACGGAAGAGCCAGGCGCGCTGGGGCCGGCGTCCGAAAACCTCCAAGGGAGGAAACCGCGGGAATGGGCACGTGGGCGGTACGGCGCGCGCTATGGGGATTTGGGCGCAGCG
>DASQJB010000138.1:0-34990 GCA_035631295.1 Bryobacteraceae bacterium
CTTAGAGCAAAGACCCGCAAAGAACGAAACGCCCCACTAGGCTCACTCTATGTTATTGATTTCGCGTATTTTAGTTGGAGGCGCGGGGGGGAATCGAACCCCCGAGTAAAGGTTTTGCAGACCTCTGCCTTACCACTTGGCTACCGCGCCGGGCCCTAGTTCATTGGTAGCGCGACCGCGCCCTAAAGTCAAACCGCTAACCCGGCGCCGTTGACACCGCCCATTTGCGCGGTGTAGCCTGCATCCGATGGCGAAATTGAGGCTGACGCTGGCTTGCTGGAATTACGACCGCACGCGCGCTTTGCTGGAAGGCCGCGTCCCGATGGATGGCGTCGACTTGAATTACCTGAGTCTCCCTGTAGAGGAAATTTTTTTTCGCATGCTGCGGCATCGCGAGTTCGACGCCGCGGAGATGTCGCTTTCTTCCTACACCCTTTCTCTGTTTCGCGAAAATCCTCCTTTCATTGCTATCCCCGTTTTCCCATCGCGGTTTTTCCGGCATTCCTGCATCTACGTCCATTCTGGAAGCGGGATTCGAGAGCCGAAGGACCTCGTTGGCAAACGTATAGGAAATCCGGAATATCAAATGACTGCGCCCGTGTGGATTCGCGGCATCATGAGCGACGAATATGGCGTGCCGGCCGCCGGCGCCACTTATTTGTCCGGCGGAGAAGAAGAGCCGGGAAGGCCGGAAAAGCTTGCGCTGGACTTGCCGCCGGAGATTCGGACGCAAGCCATCCTGGCGAACAAGACTTTGTCGCGGATGCTCGAGTGCGGCGAGATCGACGCGCTCTATACCGCGCGCGCTCCTTCCACATTCCGGGGCGGCGAGGGCAGCGTGAGGCGTTTATTTCCTGACTATCTCCAGGTGGAGCGAGAGTACTTCGAGAAGACCAAGGTTTTCCCCATCATGCATACGGTGGTGATTCGCCGCGATATCTACGAAAAGAATCCGTGGGTGGCGCAATCGCTGTACAAAGCCTTTGTGGCCGCCAAGCGGGATGCTTGGGAAGACTTGCATGAGATGGCGGCGCTGAAAACGATGCTTCCGTGGCTTGTGCAACACGTGGAGGACACGGAGAAGACCATGGGCACTGATTTCTGGCCTTACGGGCTGGAGGCAAATGAGCATGTGCTCGAAACGTTTCTGCGTTACTCCCATGAGCAGGGTCTTTCCAAGCGGCAATTGAGTCCGCGGGAGCTTTTCGCGCCGGAATCGCTCGAGTCGTTCAAGATCTGAAGTGCAAGAAAAGATTCAACCGTGGTGGACGCTTGAACGCGGAGACGTCGACGCGACGATCGCGCAGGTAGGTTTCAACCTGGCGCAGTTGGCGATCCCGGCGTTTCTGCTGCTGCCCGCGGGCATCCCGTTGGACTTCAGCGCACGGAGGCTACTGCCCGGCTTTGCTCTCGGCCTAGCTGTAGGATCGTTGGGGATGGCGCAATTGGCGGTCCGCCTAGCGGGCCGGGAAAAGCGCACGAACGTCACGGCACACGTCTACGGCAACAATGTTCCGGCCATCCTCGCCTACACATTGTCGATTATGCTGCCGGTTTATCTGCAAAGCCGCGACGCGAATCTGGCATGGGCGCTAGGCGCTGCGGCCGTGACCTGGACTGGTCTCATCAAGCTGGCGGCGGCTCCCTTCGCCGCTTACTTTCGCAGATTCATTCCAGCGCCCGCGGTGATGACGGTATTCGGCGCCGCAATGTACAGCTACCTGGCGCTGGTGCTGCTCCAACGAGTTTTTGACCAGCCGCTGGTGGGGCTAGTCGCGCTGGCGATCGTTGTGACCGGCGTGCTTGCGAATGTCCCTATCACGCGCTGGCGCATTCCGCCGTTTCTGGCGGCCTGGCTGATTCCGCTGGCGGTGGGAATCGCGACGGGCTACGTCCGTCCGGCGTGGCAGGGAATCTCGCCGGAACTGCCTTTCGCCTGGACGCCGGAGCCGCTGCGCGCGATGCGGTTGGCTCTGCCCTATCTGTCCACGATCGCTCCGATGGCGATTTACCACGTCCTTCAGGACGTCGCCTCCTGCGCGGGCGCCGCGGCTGCCGGGGACGATTACGACGTCCGCAGTGTGCTTGCCTGGGACGGCCTCGGAACGCTGGCGTGCGGTCTTGCCGGGAGTGTGGTCGCTCCGGTGGTTTACGCCATGCTGCCTCCTTACAAGGCTATGGGAGCGCGCATCGGCTTCGCGGTATGGACGCCGATCGTCTTTGCGGCCGTCGTGACAAGCGGCCTGGCGATCTTCATCGCGCAGCTTTTCCCGTGGCCGATCCTCGCTGCGATGGTGGCCTATGTGTCGATCGGCGTGGGAACCGCGACGTTGAAGAGGGTGGAGGCCAAGTACATGAGCGTGGCGCTGCTCGGATTTGTTCTGCCGGCGGGCGCTGTGGTGGCGGCAGCAATGAACTCTGCCCTTCCCGCGCTCCAGCTTTCCGCTGCGAATCCGGCGGTCTCGGCCGCGCTGAACCGGTCGATGTATTGGTCGTCGGTGCAGGGGTTGGGCAATGGATTTTTGTTCCTGGTGCTGATCGTAGCGTCCACCATCGCCGAGGCCATCGACCGGCGATTCGGCCGCTCCGCCGCGTGGTGCCTGGCCGCGGCAATCTTTTCGTGGTTCGGGCTGATGCACTCGGCGACGATTCGGTGGGGTGCCGGACCGGCGTATGCGGAAGGCTGGCTTGCGGCGGCCGCGATTGTCTATTCAGCGCGCTGGTGGCGGGGCGATCGGAATTCTCGCGAAGAAGGGCAGCGCAGGGTTAGCGCGTGAGCAGATCGGCGCGAGTGGCCATGCGCTTGCACGCACGAGATTCGATCCACTATACTAAACCCTTGGTCGCATTGGCCCCACACTCCTGAGGAGAAGCATCCATGAAGATTTCCCACTCATCGCTCAAGCGCCCGTCTAAGCGCTCATTCCAGCGTTGGATCACGAGCTCCCGGGGCGTTACCGCCTCTCTATGCGCAGGTGTTGCCGGGTTGGTTGGCCTGGCATTCGTGCTGCCGAGCAGCGCGCAGCAGAACAGCGCGCAGCAGAACAATGATAAACAGGGCGGTAAGCAGGGCGCCACGACGGCCAAGAGCCACTATGTAAGCCCCGCCGGATACATCCAGGGCACGGTCACGGGCGACAAGGGTCCGGAAGCCGGCGTCTGGGTCATCGCTATTACCCACGAGCTCGGCACGCAAATGATTAAGACCGTGGTCACCAACGACCAGGGCAAATTTGTGATTCCGGAGCTGCCGGCCGTCAATTACAAGGTCTTTGTGCGAGGCTATGGAATCGAAGATTCGGCCATGACGGACGCACGTCCCTCGGCCACGGCGCAACTCGCGCTTAAGGTGACCACCGCCAAGAGCGCGGCGGATGCAGCGAAAGTCTATCCGGGCGATTATTGGCTCTCGTTGTTGGCTCCTCCGGCCAAGAACCTGTTCCCGGGCACGGGCGAGAAGTCCGACACCAGTCCGAACGGCAACGGCCTGAACGCAGCCATGCACAGCCAGGATGAGTGGATTAACCGCTTGAAGTCCGGTTGCAACTTCTGCCATCAGCTCGGCAACGAGCTGACCCGCGATACGTCGCATGTTTTCGCCGGCAAGCCCGAGCTTGCCCACAATGACATCGACGCGTGGGAGTGGCGCCTGGGCGTCGGCGTGCGCGGCACCAACATGTATTCGACCATGACCGGCATGGGCAAGACGGCGACGTTGAAGGCCCTGGCCGACTGGACGGAGTCGATCGAAAAGGGTGCGGTTCCCCCGGCTCCTCCGCGGCCGACCGGCGCCGAGCGGAACATCGTTTCGACGCAGTGGGACGTGGGCGACGACCACTCCTTCATGCACGATCAGATAGCGACCTACAAGTGGGACCCGACGGTCAACGGCGGCGGCGCCAACTACCTGGTGAACGCCGGGCACGGCCAGTTGGTGATGCTGGATCAGGACGACAATTTCACGTATTCGATCGACATTCCGACGCGCGATACCAAGGACAAGGTTCCCTCGCGGTTCCCCTCGCCGAATCGTCCTTCGTTGTTCTGGGGCAACGAGCATCTGTGGGCGAATCCGCCGTATGATCCAGCCGATCCACATAACCCGATGTTGGATAGCAAGGGCCGCGTGTGGATAACCTCGAAGATCCGCGGCAATCAGGAGCCTTCCTGGTGCAACGACGGCAACAGCAAGTACTCCGACTGGTATCCGCTGAGCAACAGCGCCCGCCAGGCTTCGATCTTCGATCCGCAGACCAAGGAGTTCCGGCTGATCGAGACTTGCTACTCCACACACCACGTGGTGATCGACAACGATCCGGATGAGACCATCTACTTCAATGAGCTGAGCGGTCCGGTGTTCGGCTGGGTGGACTCCAAAGTCTACGATGAGACCTGGAACAAGACCCACGACGAGAAAGCCGCCGAGCAAGCCGCTGTGGGCTGGTGCGAGCAGGTTGTGGACACCAACGGCGACGGCAAGATTACGCGGCCGTGGAACGATGTGCGGCGCGTTGCCGACCTCTCTTCGCTCTACAACACCGACACGGGCGGTGGCGTAGTCGCTCGCGCCCAGGCAGCGGCTGCTGCGGCCGCTAAAGGTGGCGGCCGGGGCCGCGGACCCGACCCGGGCGCGAAGAACGTAATCCAGGGCCCTTACGATCCGAAGGCGGACACGATGGTGCATTTCAGCTTGTACTCGGTGATGCCCAGCCCAGTGGATGATTCGGTCTGGGGCGTGGCCGAGGATTTCCCGGGCTACCTGATTCAACTGCAGCGCGGCAACAATGCGCCGGAGAGTTGCCGGACCCGCGTGTTCAAGGTACCTGAACCGGGTTACGATCCACGCGGCATCGACGTCGACAGCCAGGGCGTGGTTTGGACGGGCTTAGCCGCGACCAGCCACCTGGCCTCCTTCGACGTTCGCAAGTGCAAAGACCTGACGGGTCCGCAAAAGGCCGACGGCAGCCAGTGCAAAGAAGGCTGGACGCTCTACCAGACTCCGGGTCCGAAGTTGAAGGGCACCGATGTTCCGGCCGACTTTCATTACTTCAATTGGACGGATTCGCAGAATATCATGCAGATGGGCAAAGACACGCCGTTCCTGACGGGGTCGAACTCAGACTCGCTGATTGGGCTGAATCCGGCGACGAAGAAGTGGACCTACTTCCGCATTCCGTATCCGCTGGGGTTCTATGCTCGCGGACTGGACGGCCGCATTGACGACGTCAATGCCGGCTGGAAGGGCCGCGCGCTGTATTCGAACTACGGCACGCACTTTGTGTGGCACATTGAAGGCGGCAAAGGCACTAAGGGCAAGCTGGTGAAGTTCCAGATTCGTCCGGATCCCTTGGCGCATTAACCGCAAAGTATTTCTCGTTGTGGGGCAGGATGGAGGATTGGGAAATCCGGCCCCGGATGGCGGCGTTACCCACGCCGCGCAGGCTGCCAGCCTGCCCCACAAAGCTGGCGCGCGGGAAGTCACAAACGCCGGGCAAAGCCCGGCGGCAGGCTAAAAGCCAGGCCCCACAAAACCTTAATTGGACACACACCGAAAGCCGATGTTGTAGTCTTCGTCGGTGGTCTCGAAGTGACGGCGGTAGGAGACGCGGATGAGGCTCTCCTCGTCCCACCATCCGCCGCCGCGAAGCTCCTTATATTCGGCAGTGGAAGGGCCGGTGGGATTGATGTTTTCCTGATTTAACTGGACCCAATACCAAGTGTAGGTCCACTCCACCACGTTTCCGAGCATGTCATAAAGTCCGAATGCGTTGGGCTTCTTCTGTGCAACGGGATGGGTGGTGAAGTTGCTGTTGTCCCAATACCACGCGATGTCGTCGAGGTTGCCGTAGCGGGCGGTGGAGGCGCCGGCGCGGGCGGCATATTCCCACTCCGCATCGCTCGGGAGGCGGCCGCCGATCGCGCCGCAGTAAGCATCGGCTTCCACCCAACTGACCGAATCGACGGGCAGGCTGGCGCCTTCAAAGACGCTGGGATTGTAGCCCATCAGTTTTTCGAACGCGGCCTGGGTGACCTCGGTCTGGCCCAGCCAAAAGCCCCGGGTGAGGGTGACTTTGCGCTGCGGGTTCTCGTCGGGGAAACATTCGAAGTCGCCGGTGGAGCAGCCTTTCTGAAACTGTCCGGGAGGGATCCACAGGTAGCGCAACCCATCCACGGGATTCACCTTGGAATCCCCGGGTTTGGGTGCCGGCCCGCTCGGGCCGCTTTGCTGAAAAGCGACAACGCCGGACGGCACAGCAGCCGCTATGGCGAGGCAGGCAAACACCGTGGATCGCCGCACCCCGCGCCGGTTTATCGCGCTGAGAGTGAACACATGGCCTCCTTCCCGTGCCAATTTAACACACCCTGGCACGGTTCGATTCCATTCGGACTCTCTGGTGTTGTGCGAAAAAAGCAAGAGTCCAGAAGGAACTCGCATCAGGCATGCCCGTCTTCTTCCACCGTTTCCGGTCGCGACCCCAGGTTCGCCCGAATCCGCGGGCGCAATAGATGCCTGCTGCTTGTGGCGGAAGGTCGCGAACTTTTTTGGAACGAGCAGAGCCAATTTGCGGCGGCGTTACGGCCGCCCCGGCTTGCCGTAACGCTCCTCGAAAAAACAAAGCCAATTGTCAAAGATCGCGGACGGCGTAGCCCCTGCCCTCCCTGGATCGCATCGCCTCAGCGATTCTTATCGCCACCATCTAAACATACAGCAGCTTTGTCTGCACGGCTGGAGTTCGACTCGCAAGTGTGTGAACCCGTGCGGGATCGGATTGCGGAGGCGCGGGAACCGACGGCCATCGCGGGCGGGCGCCGGTTGGCTCCGGGGCAGCGGGTCGGGTAGTTACGTGACTACCCCACGGTTACGACATTCTCAGCCGCGTGACCGCTGTAAATGTGTCGGGCCCACCCGGACGCGCTCGTTCAGCTACAGCGGCAACTATCTGATCCACGCCAGCAATCCGGAAAACGCCACGTGAACTATTCCTACCACAGCTACGGCAAAATCGCTTCGCGCACGGACGCCAAGGGCCAAGTGGTGGTCTCAGCTACGACGGTTATGCGCGGCTGACCAAGGCGCAACGCTATCCTTCAGGAACCGGCAATGCCGCCGCGCGAGCCACCCCGTCAGGAGGTGGTGACGCATCAAATCATATTTGATTGAGCACCCGTTCGAATGGGCAAGTGGGAACCGCCGCCTGAAGCGGTGAGGGCAAGATTAGGCACGATGTTTACTAAGTTGTTCGTGGCGTGGAGTATTCAGCAGGTAGCGGTACCGATTGTCGTCCGGGCCGTCGCGTTCGGGTCATGATCGCCCTGGAGAGCTCGCGGGCCGGATTCGGCAGCCAGTGTGGGCCTTGAGGTGCTTCTATTTGCCGCCCTCGTCTGGGTTCTTGGACTTGTGTCGGCTCTTCTCGTGCGACGCTGGCTGCCACGCGCCGCTGCGACTGGAAGATGGATCTGGGTGTGCTAACATCAGTGGTCTTCTCCGGGTTTATATGGGAATTGGCGCATTTCGGGATGGCCACCGTGTTGGCTGAATTCTCCTACCCGAAGGAGGGCGAGGATGCGTGGCTCGTTGTTCTGCTTGTGCTTCCTGCCTATTCGTGCATCGCTTACTCGATCGGAATGGCGCGGCGTGGTTGGGCTGGCGGGTGTCTAAGAAATGACCTCCCTTGACATACTCCCACGCAATTCGCAACTACCTTTTGCACCCTCTCCAAATGGGAGCATCAAAGGTGGGTCGAGTTCGGGGCGGCGAGATCAACTGCTCCGCTCACTTATGTGCAGTTCACAAGGATTTCTGAACCACGACTGCCGGGAGTGGAGTAGGCTGCCTCGCGTGCGGGACTGTTGCTCCGTAAAAATTCTGTTTCCGTTACATCAAAGTTTCGGTCCAACTGTATAACGGGTCCGTTTCCGTCCGGAGCGCGCTCCACCGCGGTGTTACACTAAATACACTCTTTCCCCGCCGTCGGACTTCCGTAGGCGTCCTTTGTGGCCATGCAAAACTCGGGATCCAGCGTTCGCGTCGCCGAGGAGCATCCTCTCCCACCCGAGGGCGTCCGTGCGCAACTCGACAGAATCGTTTCCAGCGGTGGTTTTGCGCGGTCGGGACGGCTGGTGCGCTTTCTCCGATTCGTTGTCGAGCAAGCTCTTTCCGGCAAACAGGAATGCCTCAAGGAACAGACTATCGGGATTCAGGTCTTCGACCGCAAGCCGGATTACGATCCTCGCGTCGACCCGATCGTGAGAGTGGAGGCGCGCCGCCTGCGCGCAAAGCTGAAAGCGTACTACACGTCGCGCGGGCGCAGCGATGACAATGTTTTAATCGGATTGCCCAAGGGAACGTACGTTCCCTTCTTCCGCTCGCGCACGCGCACGCTCACAACGTTACCGGAGCCGAACCCGCCCAAGAGCGGGGCAACCGAAAAATCGATTGCAGTGTTGCCGTTCGTCAATCTCACGCCCGAAGCGGGCGATGACTTTTTCAGCGACGGACTCACGGAAGAACTTATTCACCGGCTCACGCGCATTCCGGATTTCCGCGTGGTGGCATGGGAGACCATGTCGCGGCTGCGGGGACGCGAGCAAGACCCGGAAGGCATCCGGCGGGAGTTGAAAGTCGGCGCCATTCTTCGCGGCAGCGTGCGCCGGACCAACGGCCGGGTGCGCGTGACCGCCCAACTCATCGACGCTGAATCCGGCGCCTACTTATGGTCGGAGATGTACGACCGGGAGCTCGAAGACGTATTCGCCATTCAGGACGAGATGGCTCGCGCCATCGTGAATACGATGCGATTGTCGCTGCGGATTCCCGGATTCCGCCGCGGCGCAGGGAAAGAGCCTGGACCAAAATGTCATCTTCTGTGCCTGCAAGGCCGGTTTCACGCCAATCAGCGCACCCGAGACGGATTGCTGAAAAGCGTCGCCTGCTTTGAGCAGGCGGTCGCGGTGGAAGAGACCTGCGCGGTAGCCTGGGCAGGCATCTCGGACGCATACAGCCTGCTGGCGGATCACGGCTTTCTCAACCCGGCCGAGGCTGCGTTCAAGGCTCGCGCTGCCGCCCAAGCCGCGCTCGACATCGATCCCGAATGCGCTGAGGCTCACGTCTCGCTCGCTTTCATCCGCACGACGTTCGATTGGGCGTGGGCGGACGCCGAGCGCCTCTTCCGGCGCGCGATCGATTTGAGCCCAGGCTATGCACGCGCCCATCATTGGTTCACCGATGCTTTGGCCGCTCTCGGGCGCCTGGACGAAGCGCTGTCGGAAGTCCGGATCGCGCATCATCTCGATCCCCTTTCGCAAATCGTGTGGGAAGGGTGCGGATGGATGCACATGTTGCGCCGCGAATATAAGCTGGCGCTCGAGGTTTACCAGGAGTTGGTGGAATTCGATCCCAACTTTTACAAATCCCATAGCTCCATGGGAAGGGTGCTGTCGCTTATGGGGCGCTATCCGGAGGCGATTGCCGCCTTCGAGAAAGCGCGCAGGCTGGCGCCGGAAGCGACCACCGTTCTTGCCGCGCTGGGGCAGACGTTTGGGATGGCGGGACGCACTCTGGAAGCAATCGGAGTGTTGGAGGAGCTTCAGCAGCGGGCGCAAACCGGCTGGATTCCCGCGGGGTCCTTCGCCATCGTGCACATCGGCATAGGCAACCGCCAGAAGGCGCTGGAATATTGCGAGGCCGCCGTGGAAGCGCGGGAACGGATCGTGCAAGGATTCAAGGTTCACCCGATGTGGGAGCCGCTGCACTCCGAACCTCGTTTCCAGGCGCTGCTCCGCAAGGCCGACTTGTTACCGTAATCACACCGGTTAACTTACTCCCCGCTTACTTCCGCAGCCGCGAGATTCCGCGTGACAATCCGGTATGGGAAGTCGTCTTTATCCCGTGCTGCTGGCTCTCTCGCTGACAAGCCGCCTTGTTTTTGCGGCTGCGTCTCCGGAGGATCCCGCAGTGCTCAACAATCTCGGGAGCCGTCTGTATGCCGAAGGCAGATATCGCGAGGCCGAAGCGCCTCTGTCGCGCGCGATGGAGCTTTGGTCCGAACAACAACCGGCCGAGCTCGAAGCTGCGCTACACAATCTCGCAGCAGTTTATCGCTTGGAGGGGCGATACGCGGAGGCGCTCCCCTTGTACCAACGCGCAATCCGCATGAGGGAGACACGAGTCGGCCCCGCCGATCTTGGGCTTTTGCTTCCGCTGAACGGACTAGCTCTCTTGTACATTGACATGGGTGACGTAAGGCAGTCGAAGTCGGCTGCCGACCGGGCCGTATCGATCGCGGAGATGCATCGCAGCGAGCAGACGCCCGACGCGGCCTCGGACTTTTCGGCGTTGGGGTCGATCCTGGCGGTGCAGTCTCGGTACTCCGAAGCCAAGTTGTGGATTGGAAGGGCGTTGAGCCTCCGGAACCGGCTGTTTGGTCCGGAAAGCGCCGAGAGCGCCAGCACATGGATGGACTTAGCTCTGGTCTGCCGCCGCGAGCGACGGTTTGACGACGCTTCACGAGCGTATCGGCAAGCTCTGCAAATCTACCGGCAGGCGGAGGATGGTAGCTCCGCTGCCACCGCCCTGAGCGGATTGGCCAGCCTGCTCTTGACGCGGCATCGGTATAGCGAGGCAGGGGATTTTTTCGAGGAGGCTATCGCGACGCTCGAGAAAGGCGCTTCGCCTGGTCTCCCGGAGGCTGGCCACCTCAAAGCCGAACTCGCCGATGTCCGCGCCGCGCAGAAGCGAACTGCAGAAGCCGTGAAGCTCTATCGTGAGGCGCTCGGTATTCTCGAACCGGCTTTCGGAGCCGAGAGCCCGCGTCTTCTTCCGGTGCTCGAGTCCTACGCGAAGGCGCTGCGCGCACAGCAGGACTATGCGGGGGCGGCGAGCATCGATGTCCGGACAATGAGAATCCGGGTCAGGCAAACGCTGGGTAGGGCTTCGGCATCAAGCTGATATCTCTCGCAAGGGCGCAAAGCACGCAAAGAATTCCTACTCTGGCTTGCGGAACAGGCTATCGAACGCGGCGCGGGCGTCATTGGAATTACGGGGCGCCGGCGTGTTCGACGCCTGGCCGTTAGAGGCCAGACTCGAACTGGGCTGCGGAGCATCACGAGCCACCGTCATTCGGGGCTTGAAAAGCCCGCATTCGTTGGCCTGATCCTTCACCGCGATACGCACTGGGATAGGCTTCTGGCACTGGAAGCGGGTCGACGGATCGAAGTGCGTGCATTGCTTGCAACAATGCAGCGCCGCTCCGCATTTGGGACAGACGCCGCGAAAATCGGTGTCGGACGCCAAGGTGGCGGAGCAATTGAAGCACCGCGCGGCGGTCACGGCCTGCACCAACCGCGGCAGACGCGGACCGGTGACGTCTAAAGGGGGACGCGGACCCGCAGGGCGGGGGCGGTCTTCATGAGGACGCCCATTTTGCGAAGGTTCGCGGCCGGAGTCCATATAGCCGCGCTGGCGGTACTTGCGTTCGCCTTCCATAAGGTGCTGGTTGGCTTACTCCTTTTTTGCGAATGCGCTGGGTGGTCAGAACCGACTTTCCACGCGAAACCACTCTTCCGAACGCGGCTTCGGGCTGGGAGACTATTGGGCCACCAAGACGGGGAGTCATTGGTTCTTTCTCATCGCGCACAACGCACAGGCTGTGCGCTCTAAAGGCCCTAAACAACTATTTACCACGAACCGCGCCCAGAATCCAGTAAAATCTTGAAGAATTTACGCCGGCTCTTGGATCTCCGGCCTAGCCTTACGTTCCCTTGTCACGGCGCGAAATCAGCACCTGCGTTTACAACGACTTACAGGCGAAGGCTCTAAATGTCGTCATTGGGCTCGCCTGCCCACTTAATGGGCGCGTTACAGGGCCGATTCAGGGGGTCTTCAAAATGGTTCGGGCTAATGCGCACCGAGCAGCCCAGCCGACCCGTCGCCAAAGGGACAAACTCCCTTCCAAACAACACCTTAGTGCCGTCCTGCTCCAAAGGCGGAAGAGCTAGCACTTGCATCTCCATAAGTTCCCCTTCCGATCCCACCCGGCCGACCACCGCCTCGACGCGGACATCCGAGGCCTGCAGACCCGCCAATTCGACGGTAGCCCTTAGAGGGACGGGCGATCCGGTCACAACCGAGATTTCCGGACCAATGGCGTAGTCGATGATTCCTACGCGGGGCCACCTTTCGGCCACCAGCCCGCTCCATTCCGTACGCGCGCGGGGCCGCGCGAAACAATCGCGGCTGGCCTCTACAAACCCTTGGTGAGCAGGATCATAGAGCTGGGAAAGATACTCCTCCACCATCCGTTGGCAGTTGTAGTTGGTGCTGATATAGGCTAGCGATTGCTTGACCCGCTGCATCCATTCCACGGGCATGCCCTGCTCGCGGTTGTCGTAGTACAGAGGAACGATCTCGTCCTCCAGAAGCGAATAGAGCCCTGATGCATGAACATCATCCTGGTCGGGCTGATTAGGCTCGCGGTTTCCGATCACCCAGCCGCCGGTCAGCTCGCCGGCCTCGTCGAACCAGCCGTCCAGGATGCTGAGATTCAAGACGCCGTTCAAGCCGGCTTTCATGCCGCTGGTTCCGCAAGCCTCCTCGCCGCGGCGGGGAGTGTTCAACCATAGGTCTACGCCGCCCACCAGCTCGCGAGCGGTCTGGATGCCGTAGTTCTCTACGAAAACAATGTGGCCCTGGAAGGCGGGATTGCGCGAATGCTGCACGATTTCCCGGATGAGAGATTTTCCCGGGCCGTCCTGAGGATGCGCCTTGCCCGCGATTACGATCTGCACAGGGCGTCCGGGATTGGTGAGGATACGGCGGAGACGCTCCATGTCGCGAAACAGAAGCGTCGCCCTCTTGTACGTGGCGAAGCGCCGCGCGAATCCAATAGTGAGCGCTTCGGGATTCAGCGCTTCCTGAAGCCGCTTTACTTCCGAAGCCGGCGCTTTGCGAGCGATGGCGCTGTCGACCGTCTGATCGCGGACGAAGCCGATCAAGCGGCGTTTCCGCCGACGGTGTGCTTCCCAAAGTTCGGTGTCGGGAATGTCGGAGACCTGCTCCCACACCTTCGCTTCGGCGTGCCCTTCTCGCCAATCCGGCTGGAGATACTGGTCGTAAAGATTGGCCAGGTCGCCGTTGATCCAGCTTGGCAGATGCACTCCATTGGTCACGGAAGTGATGGGCACTTCCCACACCGGGAGCTTGGGCCACAAATCCTCCCACATCCGCTGCGACACGCGGCGGTGAAGCTTACTGACGGCGTTGCGATAGGCTGAGGTCTTGAACGCCGCCACGGCCATCGAAAATGGCTCCTCGGCCGCGTTAGGATTGTGCCGTCCCAGAGCTAACAAATCTTCAAAGAGAATTCCTGCCTCCGTGCAGTAGTCGTCGAAGTACTCGTGCATCAAGCCGGAGTCGAACAGATCGATTCCGGCAGGAACAGGCGTGTGCGTGGTGAAGATGTTATCCGAGCGCGTCGCGTATTGAGCTTCTTCGAAGCTCAGGTTCTCTTCCGCCATCAATACGCGGATCCGCTCCAAGGCAAGAAAAGCTGAATGGCCTTCGTTCATGTGGAATACGGTGGGCCGCAGACCCAACTCCTTGAGCGCGCGCAGTCCTCCGATGCCCAGCGCGATCTCCTGGCGAATCCGCTGATGAAGATCTCCGCCGTAGAGCTGGCCTGTGATGTCGCGGTGAACGGGATCCGGATTCTGCGGGATGTTGCTATCCAACAAATAGAGCTTCACTCGGCCGACATCGATCCGCCAAACCTTCAAATAGACCGTGTTGTCGCCCATCGGCACATTCACCAGAAGCTCGCCGCCGTCCGCACGGGCCACGGGCGTTAAAGGAAGGGCATAGAAATCGTTCAGCGGAGTCTTCTCTAACTGCCAGCCATCGGGGGCGAGGGTTTGCACCAGATAGCCCTTTTGATACAGCAGCCCGACCCCCACCAAAGGCAGCATCGCATCGCTAGAGGCTTTGAGATGATCGCCTGAGAGGACTCCCAGGCCGCCCGAATAGATGGCCAGGCAATCGATCAAGCCATACTCCATTGAAAAGTAAGCCACCAGCATCGAGGAAGGATTGGAGTGAGCGGCGGAGAGATAGGCGTCGTGCAACTCGCAGGCGCGGCGGTATAGCGCCAGATAGCGGGGGTCGGCGGCGGCGCGTTCCAGCGTCTCCTGGGAAACGCGTCCCAGCATCACTACCGGATTGTATCCGGACGCCTTCCAGATGGGGTAATCCAGCCGCCGGAAAACGGCGCGGATGGAGTGATTCCAGCTCCACAGCAGATTCAACCCCAATTCAGGCAGGCGCGCGAGCGGAGCGGGCAAAGCAGGCCGAACGAGGAACTGCTTTACTGGGCGAACTTGGAAGGGCATGGGGGCTGCGCGATCGCCAGAACAACAGGATAGCAAAGCGTTTAAGTCGTCAGTCGTTCGCTGTCAGCGTTTGGCTATCGGCTATCAGCTTTCAGGCTATTAGCGAACGCTCGCGGGATTCACGCGGATGGGTACTCGGAAGCGCGGGGTCAGGGCGCAGAGGGTTGCGCGGCGATCCGCGCCCTGACGTAATCCGCTTTGGCAGTGCAAACAGGTCTTCGGGTTAGCCCTTGAGGGTGACGAGGCCCCCAGGGCAGGATCCGAAACACTGTCGTCTCCGGTTTCAACATGCCCGGCGAGCAGATATTTGAAAGTCGGATCGCCGGCGACGCTGACGATCAGGTCGTACCAACCATTCAACGGAGCGAGCTGCAACTTGTCGTTCCGCGTCGCGCCGGACTGAAGAAGCCGGCTCGTCTCTGTCTTGCCAGTGTAGGCATCCAGCACGCTGACTTGAGCGAGAGTGGAGGCGAGATTGCCGATTTGCCACAGGATGAAGCCGCGGCCTTGGGCTTCATAGGAAGAGACAACATCGAGAACCGCTCCGGCGGAGCCGATGCTGCCGTTGAAATAGCGGACGAAGCCATTGGGACCGTAAACCGAGAGACTGTAGGACGACGCGAAGCTCCAGGAGTCCGAAAGCTGCTTGCCGGGTTCCACCGTGTAAGTGCGCACCACATCCGCGGGATTGCCGGAGCGCACCTGAAACACTACCGTCGCAGCGCCCGTGCTGGAGAATGTCAGCGTGGTTCGAAGCATTGACCGCGGCGTGAACGTTCAATTCATAGGGCAAGGCCCGCGCCGGCCGTACACCCTGTTCCTGCGCCGGCACGCCGATGATCACGTCATTCAGAGAGGGTTGGAAGGTATTGACGTTTCCTCCGGCGAGCTCGTTGATCGACGGCAGAAAGCCAGTGGTGCTCGGCAAGCTGGTCGGAGCTTGATTCGGGTTGGAAAAGTTAAACATCGACGTCAGATCGCCACAGACCGCACGGCGCCATGGAGAGATGTTTGGCTCGAATACTCCGAAACGCTTCTCTATGAACTGGATCACGGACGTATGATCGAAGACCTGCGAATTAACCTATCCTCCCTTGCTCCAGGGTGAGATCGCAAGAAAGGGCACCCGGCAATTGAGACCGATCGGGCCGCTCTGGAATCCTGCAGGCTCGCCGCTGGCAGTCACGACTTCGTTTTCGATGCTCACCGTCGATGCCCCATAAGCGGACGACTGTGGCGGCGTGGGTGGCACGATATGGTCGAAACTGCCGTCAGCCTCGTCGTAGTTGATGAGGAGGACCGTCGAACTGAACACCTCGGGGTTGGATACCAGGATGTCGAGGATTTGAGAGATGTACCAGGCGCCGTAATTGATCGGCCAATCCGAGTGTTCGGTATAGCCGGCGGGCGCGACGATCCAGGAAACCTGCGGGAGCGAACCGTTCTGGACATCGTTACGGAACTCGTCAAACAGGTGCTCGGCCCAGGCCAGCCATTGCGGCTCCGGGGCGCCTCCGCTCGGGATGATATTTATGATTTCCGTGCCGGTGCAGCCATTTTGGAACAATGGCGACGATGATGGCGCAGTCGCGTACGGCGGGAAAGAAGAAGCTAGATGAAGTGTTAGGGCTGCTTGACCGGGGCGAGGGAGGTGACATGGCTCACCTGTGAAATGGAATCACACCTCGAGGGAGAAGATCGCATTGAAAACATGGGAATTATGGCTGGCATTGCGCCTGCATAAAAGAGCGGCACGTATGACGAGGTTGTCTCTTGCGGGGGCGTTAGCGGCGGCGACGTTGGCCGTTCCGCTGTTGGCGACGCCCGGGGATGACGAGATCCCGCTTCCAGTTTCGGAGGTAACGAATGTAAACGCCCGCTTCACGGTGGAGCGCGTGACGCTGGTGGGATGGACAGTACAGTCGATCAGCCATTCGTTGCGAACGGACCTCGACCGGGTTGTGGGGCAGAAGCTGGATCACTCTCGATTGGAACTGCTCGCCGGGCGGCTGAAGAAAGAGCTGCGCGTCGCCGACGTTTCGGTAAAGGTGGCGAAAGGATCCGCGCCCGAGCACGTCATCGTGACGTTCGAGGTTACGAAGGGCAACGAGCGGCGGCTGGATCTGGAAGTCGCCAAGTTCTTGTACAACTCCGCCGAGGGCTGGAGCGGCGAGGCGACGGCCACGACGCACGCCTCCGGCAACACCTTCATGGTGGGGCTGGTGAGCGACGGAGATGTGCTAGTGGAGCGGTTTACGGGCATCCGCGCCAGGTTCGAGCGCAAGGAGCTGGGCGCGCAGCGGTTGGGGCTGAGCTTTGAATTCGACAACTTCCACGATCAATGGAACCCGGCCACGCTCGCGGCGGCGCAGCCGGCGCCTGCTCTAGAGACTTATCAAGACCGTCAGGTTTTTTCTCCGGAGGCCACGCTCAGGATCGCGCAGGCGGTCGAGCTGGATTTCGGCACACGTTTCTCCCGCATCCGGCTGAGCACGCCGGCAACGAGAACCGAATCGTCCAACGGGGTGGTAACAACTCTGCGCTACCACCCACGTTGGGGTTCGGCGGAAGATCCGAAACGGCCAAACGATCCGGAGCAGGAAGTGGACGCGTATTATTCGGTGGAGGCGGCGACGCACGCGCTGGGAAGCGACGCCGATTATACGCGGCATTATGTTCGGGCGCGGTACCGGTTTCATCACGTGCATAATCTACTGGAGATCGGATTTTTGGCGGGAAGGATCACTGGGATCGCGCCGCTTTTCGACCGTTTTGTTCTGGGCAACTCGTCGACGCTGAGGGGCTGGGACAAGTACCAGATCGATCCTCTAGGCGGAACGCACGTAGTGCATGGATCGATCGACTACACTTACCGCTGGGTGCATGCATTCTACGATACGGGCGCGATCTGGGAACGCGCCGAGGACCGCGAGCAGAGGCAGTCGCTCGGGGTAGGATTGAAGAAGGACAATTTTCAGCTCGCCGTGGCGTTTCCGGTTCATGCCGGGCACGCGGACCCGGTATTCTACGCTGGAATGAATTTTTGAGGTCCGGTGAGCGCACAGGCCGTGGCGACGTCTTCAACGAATCGAGCGAATGCCGTCGCCGCGTTCCGTTGTGCGCGTCTACTGGAGAGGCGCCCAAGTGGAGAGAGCAAATCCGCATAGCATAAAGCTGTGGTGGCTGCTGGTGGCCTTTCTTTCCGGAATGGCCGTAGCGATGTTCGCCGAGGAGTTGATCCTGCGGGCGCACGACAGCCGCCTGGAGTTCGCGCCGCAAGTGCCCTTCCTGAGCGCGCCGCCGCTGCTGACGCGGCTGCACAATGCGGAAGAAGTCCCGTTCGACATGAAAGCGACGGTGTGGACGGGGAATCGCACTCACCTGTTTGCGCACAACGAGGAGCGGTTCGTGGTGAGCTTCGACATTTGGGAAGAGACGTTCGCCGCGACCAGGATGAAGGAGCCTCAAAAGCAAGTGAAGCACATGAACGCCAAAGCGCTGGAGGCGTGGTGCATGAGCCAGATGTCGCTGGACCTGGCGGGGCTTGGCGGCAGCGAGCCATTTTGGGCGCGGCTGGAGATTCGCGCGGAGAAGCCGGAAAAAGACGGAGGATTGTTCGGGACGTCCAGCATTGGAGAGTCGGGGATCAGCCTGAGCACGTTGATCGATATTTTCAGCCGCCCTCCGCAGCCGCAGCAGCCGCACTGGGAGTTGAATTCTCCGCGGCTGACGCTGGATGAGTTGAGGCGGCGGAAGTCATAGAGACAGACCCGTGACTGCAGGAAGCGGTTCTAGGATTGCGAGAGCTCGAAGGCGCGGCACAAGCCAATCAAAGGAAGCTCTGGCACAAATTCATCAAACAGTTTTTCGCGCTCGAAGAGCCGGCCGAAGCCACCCGTTCCGATCATTAGGGGTGGATCGTTGGGGAAACGCTCCGCGGTGACCGAAGCGGCGAGAAACCGCACGGTGGCTAGCGCACCGTAGTAGAGGCCGGACTGGATGCTTTCGACGGTGGAGCGCCCGAGGACTTCGGAAGGCCGGGCAATCTCGACGGCGGGCAAGCGTGCCGTTTTGGACGCCAGCGCCTCCATGGAGATATAGATTCCAGGCGTGATCACTCCCCCAAAATATTCTTTGTCCTTGCCAACGGCGCAGAGAGTGGTCGCCGCGCCGAAATCGACAATCAGCAGATTGCGGCCGGGATAACGCGAGAGCGCGCCGACTGCGTTGGCGACCTTATCCGCGCCTACTTCGAGCGGATTGCGGTAGCGGATTTTTAATCCGGTTTTCGCGCCGGGCTCGAGCACGAACGGCTCCAAGCGGAAATACTTGCGGAAGCAGTTTCGCAGCGAATGGACGGCGTCGGGCACGACGGAGCAGATGGCGGCATTGTGGATCTGAGCTGGATCGACGTCGTTTTCGCGAAGTATGGCGCGAAAGAACGTTCCGAACTCGTCAGAAGAGGCGCGAATACTGGACGTGCGCCGGAAGGTGAGCTTGAGGTTGGCGGCTTCGTACACGCCGCCGAAGATTTGACTGTTGCCGACGTCGAGTGCGAGGAGCATGATTAGTCACGGCCGAAAAGCGGGATGTTGTCGATGAGGCGAACGTTGCCTAGGAACGCGGCGGCGAAGCGCCTGTCCCAGTGCTCTTCGACGTAATCGACAGCGAAGCCTTCCGCCTCGAGAGCGGCGCGGGCTTCACTGGGATTGGCGGCAGCGGTCAAGACGCCGAAGAGCGAGGCGGCCTTTGTCCGGTCAGCGGGCGAGAGCAAAGCATTTCTGGAACTTTCCGCCAGGCCCGATTCTTCCCGTACGGTGGGACAGGGAACGATTTCGGTGGGGAGGAACAGGTCCTGAACCATTTCTCGCACAACCTTGAGTTGCTGAAAATCTTTTTCTCCGAAGTACGCGCGATGGGGGCGAACGATGTTGAGCAGCTTAAGGACGACAGTCACCACGCCTTGAAGAAATCCGGGCCGCGAGGCGCCTTCCATCACCATGTAGGCGCTGTCGCACTCTATGCGAAAGCGGTAGCCATGAGGGTAGAGATCGGTGGCGGAGGGCGCGAGGACATGATCGGCGCCGAGCTTTTCCAGTAATGGCAAGTCGCGATCGAGCGTGCGCGGGTATCGGGTAAGGTCGGCGGGATCGTTAAATTGGGTCGGGTTGACGAAAATGCTGACCACAACGATTTCGTTCTCGCGGCGGCATCGCTCCACCAAGGAGGCGTGTCCGCGATGAAGCGCGCCCATGGTGGGGACGAAGCCGATTGCCTGTCCCTCCAATGCCCGGCGGCAATCCATCCAGGCGGGCAGAGCGTTCCAGACTTGCATCACGAGTAACTTTCCTCGGTGGTGGGAAATGTTCCGGCTTTGACGGCTTGGTCAAAGCATGCGACAGCGTTGAGCACTCTGTCCGCGCCGTCCAGAAAGGGACGCGCGAATTTCGGGTGAAAGCTGGGGTTGAGCCCAAGGAGATCCTGGAGCACGAGGATCTGGCCATCGCATCCGGCGCCGGCGCCAATGCCAATGGTCGGGATGTGCAGGGCGCAGGTGATCTCCTGCGCGAGGCCGGCAGGGATACATTCGAGAACCATGGCGAAGGCGCCGAGTTGCTCGAGAGCGCGGGCGCGGGAGCAGATATCGCGCGCGGACTCGTCGCTCCGGCCCTGGACGCGGAACCCTCCGTAAGCGCGGACGGACTGGGGCTGAAGGCCGAGATGTCCCATGACAGGAATGCCGCTTTGGACAAGACGTTGGATTACGTCTTCGTGGCCGTCGACGCCTTCAATTTTTACGGCGATGGCTCCCGCGGCTAACAGGGCATGGGCGGAGTCGAGCGCGGCGGCGAGGCCCTTTCGATAGGACAAGAAGGGCATGTCGGCGATGACGAACTTGTTGGGAGCGCCACGGGAGACGGCCTCGGTATGCAGGCGGATAAGGTCGACGGTTGCGGAGATGGTGGTGGAGTGGCCGTGCATGACCATTGCGGCGCTGTCGCCCACGAGGATGCCGTCAACGACGGTCTTCGAGAGGAGACGAGCGAAGGTGTAGTCGTAGCAGGTGACCAGAGAGAGCTTGCGGCGCTCGATCTTGGCCTGGATGAAATCGGTTGCGGAGAATGGGGAAGTAACGTTTTGCATCGCCATGGTGCCTGTCGCAGATCGATCAAGTCCCGGACTTACATGCCGCCGTGGTAAGGCGCACGGTTGCAGTGGTCGCCGCAGAAAGTCAGCGCCACGGTGAGTATAACAGGACAGAATAAGAGCATGCGTGTTGCAGCGCTGGCTGTGCTGGCGACGATCGGGCCGGGATGCGCCCGGGGCGCCGATTGGTTGCGGCTGAGCACTCCCCACTTTGAACTTCTGACGGACGGCGGGGGAAAAGCCGCGCGGGCCGCGCTCGAGCGGCTAGAGCAGATCCGCGGCGTATTGGCCACGCCACCCATGGCCGGCCGGGCGCGGCTGCGGGTTTTCCTTTTTAGTTCCGAGGCGGAATTTCGCGCTTACGCTGATAGCCCCAAGGCGGCGGGATTTTACCGGAGCGGCGCGGAACGGGATTTCATCGTCCTGCACAGCGGCGCCGGATTGACTCGGGCGGCGGCACATGAATACGTACATCGAATTCTGCAACAAGGCGAGGCACCCTTGCCGCTCTGGTTTGAGGAAGGGACGGCGGAGCTTTATTCGAACCTGGGCGTAGGGCGCAAGCAAATGACGGTGGGCCAGCCGATTCCCGAACATCTGGCCGTTCTGGCCTCTGAGAAGTGGCTAACGGCGGCAGAGCTGACAGGCGCCAACCTGCGCTCGCCGCTGTACAACGAACGCGAGCGGGCAGGAATGTTCTACGCGCAGAGTTGGGCTTTGGTGCATATGCTGAACCTGGCGCCGGGCTGGAGAGAGCGCATGGGGCGATTTGCCGAGTCGCTGACCAGCGGCGATGCGGACTCCTTTCGCCAGGCGTTTGCTAAAAGCGCGGACGAGGCGCTGAAGGAGTTGCATGGATACCTCAGCCGGATGACAAGTGTGAGCGTGGAGGCTCCAGTTCGCACGAGCGAGTCCGTGACAGTTGAGCGGGTCGGGATTGCCGCGGCCGAGCTTGCGTGCGCGGATCTGGCGGTGCGCCTTGGGCGAACCGCATTGGCGCGGAAGCTAGTGGAGGCGGCCAAGAAAGCGCAACCGAAGGCGCCGGAAGCCGAAGCGGGCTTAGGGGACGTCGCGTTGGCGGAGGGCGATCGCGGCGAAGCACGCGCCCGGTTCGAACATGCCATCGCGATGGGGAGCCGCGATGCCGAAGTCTATTTTCAGCTTGCGCTCTTGGACCGCGATGAGGGCGCGCCGGCGAGCCAGGTGGATGCGTTGTTGCGCCAAGCCGTGGCGCACGATCCGGGGTTTGGGGAAGCTCAGTTGCTGCTGGGACTGGAAGCCCACGAGCCGGGTCTCGCGGTGGAGCACTTAAATGCAGCAGCTCGGGCTCTGCCGGAGAGATCCTACGTCTGGCATGCGTTGGGCGTGGCGCAAGCGAAGACGGGAGAGACGGATGCAGCTCGCGTATCCGCACTGCGAGCGTTGCGCACCGCGGCAACGGAGCAGGAACAGAGCATGGCGGAATCGTTGCTGGATTCGCTGAAATGAGAGAAACTTTCAGGTCCCGGCCATGCGGCGCCAGTCGATGGCGGCGAGGAATTCGGGGTCTTCGCGCCAGCGCGGGCGGACCTTTACGAACGTCTGCAAGAAGACCTTCTTGCCGAAGACCTTTTCCAACTCCTGACGGGCGAAAGTCCCGATTTTCTTGAGGAGCGCGCCGCCCGAGCCGATCAAGATGGCCTTTTGTCCCTGGCGCTCGACGTAGATGGAAGCGGCGATGCGCAGCAGGCGATCGCCGTCTTCCCAGCTTTCGATCATGACCGCGACGGCGTGGGGAACCTCCTGGCGGGTGAGATCCAAGACTTTTTCACGCAGGATTTCAGCGGCGAGAAAACGCTCGGGCTGGTCGGTCAAGTGATCTTCGGGATAGAGCGGCGGGCCTTCCGGGAGGCGCCTGACGATCTCCGCGCGGAGGACGTCGAGGCCTTCACCGGCGAGAGCGGAAATAGGAATGTATTCGGCGAAATCGTGAAGGGCGCGGTAGCGTTCAATCAGCTCGAGGAGTTTCGGCTTGTCGCGGAGAGCATCGGTTTTGTTGAAGATGGCGAGCACGGGGGCGGAGATTTTCTTGATAAGGTCGACGGCCTCGGAGTCGGCTTGGGAGAAGGGTGCAAGAGCATCGACGAGAAAGAAGACGACGTCGGCCTCGGCGTGGGCGCGGACGGTATCCATCATGCGCTTGTTCAGGAGGGAATCGGACTTGTGTATGCCGGGAGTGTCGATGAATACGATTTGGGCTCCGGGCAGGTTGAGAACGCCTTGGATGGAGGAGCGGGTGGTTTGGGGGCGTGAAGAGACGATGGCTAGCTTTTGGCCCAGAAGGGCGTTGAGCAAAGTGGATTTGCCGGCGTTGGGGCGGCCCAAAATGGAGACAAAGCCGGAAACGAAGCCAGTCCTCATTTATGAGCGGCTTTGGCGACGCGCAGTTGATCGACGCGCCGGCCGTTGGCGGCGAGCACGGTGACACAAATTCCGTCGCGCTCGGTTTCTTCTCCGGGCGCGGGGACGTGGCCGAGCCATTCGGTGACCATGCCTCCAACGGTTGTGGACTCCGGCTCCTGTTCGGGACGGAAATCGAGGAGAGATTCGAGGCGGCTGACGTCGAAACTGCCGGAGACAATGTAGCTGCCGTCGGGCTCCTGGCGGAAATCGCGCTCCGGCTCGTGCTCGTCATGGATTTCGCCGACGATTTCCTCGACCATGTCTTCGAGGGTGACAATACCGGCAGTTGAGCCATACTCGTCGACGACAACGGCCATGTGCGCGCCTTCCTCCTGCATTTCGCGGAGAAGGTCGTTGACGGCTTTGGTTTCGGGGACCGCGCGGATGGGGCGCATGATTTCGCGGACTTTGCGGGCGGCGCGATCGTCCTCACCGATTTCGAACATGTCGCGGACGTGGACGAAGCCAACGATCGTGTCGATGTCTTCGTCGTAGACGGGGATGCGCGAATACTGCTCGTTGATGACGAGCTGACGGAGCTCTTCGAGCGTGGCTCCCTGGGAAATGGCGACGATTCGCGGGCGTGGGGTCATGACCTCGCGGACTGTCTTCTCGCCAAAGGCGACCACGGATTGAATCAGCTCGCGATCCTGTTCCTGGAAGATGCCTTCCTCCTGGCCGGCGGTGATGAGGGCTTCGATGTGCTCTTCGGGGCGGGCCTGCTCGGAGGAGGGCTCGCCGCCGGCGAGCTCGAACAAAGAATTGACGAATTCGATGGACCAAGTGAGGGGGCGCGCGAGAGCGGCGACGGCTCGGAAAAGAGGGACCAGCGGGAGGAGGCCGCGGCCGGTCGATTTGCGGTAGACGATTTGCGGCACGATGTGCGTTCCAAGAACGGCGAAAGCGGCGGAGAGCAGGCAGGCGGCGGCGAGTGCCTCGCCGAGATAGGCGCCCTGGTAGGCGATCGCCAGCAGCAAGCAGCCGGTAATGGCGATGCCCACGTGCTTGACGACAGAGAAGGCAAGTGCTCCGCGCTCGCGGGTCAAACCGATCTTGGGCTCGAGGGTTTCGCGAAAAAACTGGAGCGAGGGCAGCTCGCGGGCGCGGATGCGCAAAGACTCCAGATACAAGACCTGAACGCAAGTGACCAAAGTCACTAGGAGGGCGGCGAGAGCGGCGGCGATGAGGAGGAGGAGAGTCATGAGCGGGCGCGTTCGGTGAGCGCAAGCGGCAGCTTCAGTTTGCGGCGCCAGCGCGCTTCGGCGCGCGCCATTTCGCCGGAGTCCGTTTCGTGATCCATGCCGCAAAGATGAAGCATGCCGTGCAACATGAGGATGCGGAGCTCGTCTTCCAAGGAGTGGCCGAACTCGGCGGCTTGGGCGGCGGCACGATCGAAGGAGATGGCGATCTCCCCTGGGCCGCCGTTTGCCGCTGGGAAAGAGAGAACGTCGGCGGCGTAGTCCCGGCCGCGAAAGCGGCGGTTTAAAGTGCGCAATTCGCGATCGGTGGAAACCAGGCACACGGCGGCGCGGTTGCCGCCGGGTGCCAACGCGACGCGAGCGGCGAGCTCCATCCAAAATTGGCGCAAGGCACGGCGGCGGATCGCTCGCCACGGATGGCGGAATAGAACAGTGTTTTGGTCGAACGACATAGGACCCGGTCAGGCAACCGGGATTTCGGCCGCGGCGGCGGAAGACGGCTCGCCGGCGGGCTCACTGAGCTTCAGCGACAATTGGTGGCTGGCTCCGGTGATCTCGTTGTAACGCTCGTAGGCTTTCACGATTTTCTGCACGAGGTTATGGCGAACTACATCGCGATCGTCGAATTGCACGAATCGGATGCCTTCCACCCCGCGCAGTACGTCGATGACTTCGATCAAACCACTGCGTTGGCCCGTGGTGAGATCGATTTGCGTGGGGTCGCCGGTGACCACCATTTTGGAGTTGAAGCCCTGGCGGGTGAGGATCATCTTCATTTGCTCAGGCGTGGCGTTTTGCGCCTCGTCCAGAATGATGAAGCTGTCGTTGAGAGTGCGGCCTCGCATGAAGGCGATGGGCGCGACCTCAATGGTGTTGCGCTCGAGGAGCTTTTCGATTTTTTCCGCCTCGATCATGTCGTAGAGGGCATCGTAGAGCGGGCGGACGTAGGGGTCCACTTTTTCTTGAAGCGTGCCGGGGAGGAAGCCTAGCCGCTCACCAGCCTCTACGGCAGGGCGTGTGAGGACGATGCGGCTGACACGCTTGCTGAGCAGCGCGGAGACAGCCATGGCGACGGCGAGATAGGTTTTGCCGGTGCCGGCAGGGCCGACCCCGAAGACCAAGTCGTATTTTTCGATGGCGTCGACATAGCGGCGCTGGGTGAGAGATTTAGGCGCGATGATTTTCTTGCCGAAGCTGCGCTGCTTGCCGCTCTCCACCAATCCGCGTAGAGTGGTTTCGGAGTCGGCGGTGACCACGCGGAGAAAGCTGTTCAGATCGCCGTTGTTGAACTGATGCCCTTCGCGCACCAGGGCCGCATAGTCGTTGAGGATATCCGAGGCACGCGTAACTGCGGCGGGGTCGCCTTCGATTTCCAGCGAATCGTTGAGCAGACGGGTACGGATGTTAAGGCTGGATTCCAACAGGCGGATATTTTCGTCGCGGGTCCCGAACAGGGATTCGATGCCTCGGCTGATCTGAACGCTAGACTTCATTCAATAAGCGAGCAGAGGGGCCTGGCGGGAGGGAACATCCGCTGACGCGGAGGCAGATGGAACATCTACGCTCATCATAGCAGAACACGGCGGCTGGCGCAGATCATGATTTCTGCTTGGTGAAGCGCGAAAAGCCTTGGCGGGCGTCTTCGGTCATCCGGGCGATGGCGTTGATTTGGGCGCCGGCTTCAAGAGCGGCGTCGAAGGACAGGCCATCGATGTGGCGCCAGAGTTTCTTGGTCAACGCGACAGCAGAGGCGGATTTTTCAGCAAGGGTGGCTACGTATTGCTCAACGCAGGATTCGAATTCGGAATCGGGATAGACGCGGGTGATCAGGCCGATTTCCAGGGCTTCGCGGGCGGGAACGGGCTTGGCGGAGACTAGCAATTCGAAGGCGCGTTTTTCGCCCAGCGAATGGCGCAGCAGGCTCATGACGATTGCGGGCACGAAGCCGAGTCCGACTTCGGGATAGCCGAATTGGGCGGATTCGGCGGCGAGGACGATATCGCAGGCGGTGGCCAGGCCACAGCCTCCGCCGAGGGCGCGGCCACGGACGGCTGCCACAACCGGATGGGGATGATTGCGAATCGCGGCATAGAGAGCGCCGAGCGAGCGGGCGGAGTCGAGATGTTCGAGAGCGGTGGCGTTGGCTGTTTGCTGGAGCGTGGCTATATCCATGCCGGCGCAGAAATCGGGACCGGCGGCGGCGATGAGCGTGACCCCGACGGAATCGTTAGATGCGGCGGAGGCGAGCGCAGAGTGGAGCTCACCGATCAACTGATCGTTAATTGCGTTGCGCTTTTCAGGGCGGTTGAGAGTGATGCGCGCGATCTTATTTTCGATTTGGCAATCAATCAACATCGATCTCCATGCGCAGGAGCGCTGTGGAATAGGTTTTGCCCTGGGGATCGGCCTTCAGCGCGGTGGTTCCTCCGCCGTCCAGGCTCTGATGGAGCAGAAAATTCAGGGCGCCGAGATTGGGGAGTTCGAAGCGCTCGACGGGACCGAGGCAGACGCCGGCGAAGTGGCGTTGGACTCGCTCGACGGTGACTTCGCGCACGAGAATCGGGTAGTACTCCGGCTTGCGGGCGATGAGACCGATATTGACTGTATCGCCTTTGTCGCCGGAGCGGGCGTGGGCTAGATCGATCAGCCTTCGCTTGGTCATGGGGCGCTTGGCCATACTGTGACCTCGGGATGGATTTCGCGCTTGGGGATGAGCGCCGGCCAGTAAGCGACGATCGCCTCGACATGCGGCCTTCCCAAGCCGAGCCCCGACACGACGGGTGGGCCGTTCAGGGCTAGGGGTGGAATCTCGCGAGTGAAACGATCCATGGCAGCGCGGTCTTGTCCGCGCACGCCGAAGCGTAGCACGACTTCGGGGAGTCGATCGGCGATTTCGGGCGGAGGCTCGGCGGCGGCGATGCCGTGACAGGCATTGGCGCCGAGGAATTCGACGCGGATCGCATCGAAGCGCAGGCCGAGGCAGTCGAGGCGCTTTCGCAGAATTTCCTCCGCCGCGCGGGCTTTTTTGTAAGCATCCGGCCATGCGTAGACCAGCGAGCCAATGGCCTTGAAGCCGGCGGAGTAACTGATGGAGACTTTGTAAAATTCGGTGGCGGGGAGTCCTTTGATGCCGGTGAATCGCACGCGATCAGGGCCTGACTGCGAAAGCTGGATAGTGGTGAAGTCGGCGAGGCAATCGGGCGTCACGTATGCGCGCGGATCGCCCAACTCGTAAAGCAACTGCTCCTTGACTCCGGGCGCCGTGATGCGGCCACCCGTGCCGGCGTGTTTGGCGAGGACGAAGGTTCCGTCAGGTTCGACCTCTACGATCGGATAGCCAACGTCGTGCATATCGGGAATGGTGTCCCAATTGAGCTGGCAATTGCCACCGGTGGACTGAGCTCCGCACTCGATGGCGTGTCCGGCGATTGTGCCGGCGGCGAGCAGATTCCAGTCGTCCTGTTTCCAGCCGAACTCGTGAATCATGGGGGCGAGGGCGAGGGAGGGGTCGGCGACGCGGCCTGTGATGACGATGTCGGCCCCGCGGCCGAGGGCTTCGGCGATGGGGAAAGCGCCGAGGTAGACGTTGGCGCTTTGCGCGCGGTCCCGGATAGAGGCGAGAGGCTCGCCAGTCTCCATGTTGGGGAGATCGAACTGGTTGAGGCGAGGCATGATGTCATCGCCCGTGACAGTGGCGACCGTTACCGGAATGCGCTGCCGCTCGGCGACGGCCAGCACGGCTTCGGCGCAAGCTTGGGGGTTGACGCCGCCGGCATTGGCGACGACTCGGATGTGTCGCTGTTTTAGATCGGGGAGGATGCGGGCGATCATGTCCACGAAGTCGCGAGCGTAGCCCGCGCCGGAATCGCGAGCGCGCTGCTTCTGGAGGATGGACATGGTCACCTCGGCTAGATAGTCGAGGGTGAGGTAGTCGATCGGACCGCCGCGCACCTGCTGGATTGGGGCTTCGAGCGAATCGCCCCAGAACCCCTGGCCGTTAGCGATGCGGATCATTAATAGTTGGGCCCTAAGATGCCTGTGAGCATGGTAGCGCCTGGAATGATGGATGTGCTAGCGGCGTGAATGATAGGATGGAGCTACGGTGAGGTGCGAGAGCGGTTGAATCGGGCGGTCTCGAAAACCGTTGAACCTTCACGGGTTCCGTGGGTTCGAATCCCACCCTCACCGCCAACTAAACGGCTGAACTGTAAAGTAGAGTGCGCTGATTTCATTACCTAAGAAGAACGCTCAACGCCCTCATCCGCCACAGCGGCGTTCCATTGATCCATAGACCTAGACCTTGAATCGGCGCCCCGAAGGTACCGGACTCCCAGTCCGTGCTTCGGTCTTCGGCTCGCGAACGTCCTTTGTTTGAACTCGCCTCTAGGCGGACTTCAGACCGTCTCAACCGTGAATCCCGCCGCCGGGCAGCGTCGCCGAGACGTAGATCGTTACAGACAAATAGTCTCCCGCGCGGCTTCTGGTTGCACCAGATCAAAGCAGCACCGAGATGGAGCGCGTCGACAGCGCGAATCGGAAATCGCTCCAGTTGAACGCAAGCCAACCCGCGAAGCGGATCGGTCGGCAGGATCTCTCGCCATGAACCGAGCAGCGCCTCCAGCCGCTTCCTGGACGCGTCGTAAGCCCGGAGGCTAATTGCCCCTTGCTTTCGCAATCGCGCGAGGACGCTCCGGACCTCGACACGCGCAGTCCACCAGACAACGACAGCGTGCTGGCTCAGGACGCGCTTAGCTGCGCTGGCGCTTTGCCCGGGTACCCAGATGTGAATGATTGCGCTTGTGTCCCAGAAGGCTGGCATAGTCCTTTCGGCCTGCTTCAATCGCCTGCTGAATTGCTTTCGCAATCTTCGAACTCTTTTTCACTCGACCGCCAATAGTCCAGAACCGTTTCTGATCCAATTGCTGTGCCGGAACTGTCATATGCCCGGATGCCACCAAAGAAAGCTCCTCCAGATCCCCGTCTTCACCATGCAGCGGGACGATTTTGGCGATCGGCATATTGCGGTCACGGATGACAAGCTCTTCGCCGGCCCGCACGCGATGGAGGAATGAGCTCAGATGATCCTTTAACTCCGCAATTTTCACCGTACCCGCATGGCTATTGTAGCCATATCAGCTAACACTGGACTACATTCGCCGCGCTCGTAAGCTGCCTCTTGAGAACGGGCGCCTCCTTTCTCATTTGATCTTGCGGTCAGCTTTCGGCCGAAGCAAGTTTCCTCCTTGCGCATTCTCCACAATTCTGCATCCGCCGCCCAGATACGTATAATCGCCGGCGCCGATTTTGGCCTCACGACTCGTGGTCATATACTTACTGTCGATGACGCTTGCGGATTGCCGAAGGGAGATGTTGCTGATGGCCCTACCAATAGAGCGACTGAGCCTTGCGCTCGCCGTGGTAGCAGGCGCATGTTCGAAGCTTGCAGCGCAACCACCCACAGTCGACAAACAGCCGCTGGCCGAGGATGTGTTCAAGAATATTCAGGTGCTGAAGGGAATTCCCGTAAGCGAGTTTATGGGGACCATGGGATTCTTTTCCGCATCCTTGGGTTTGAACTGCGTCTATTGTCACGTTGCAGATAGCCTGCAAGATTGGCAGAAATTCGCAGAAGATGTTCCACGCAAGCGAACGGCGCGCGTGATGATGCAGATGGTGAACAACCTGAACAAAACTAGTTTCGGCGGGCGGCAATTCGTGACGTGCTACACGTGCCATCGCGGCAATCCACGTCCTAAAGATATTCCGAGCCTCGCTGTACAATACGGAACGCCCGAGGAAGATCCGAATGAAATCGAGGTCCCGCCGCAACCGGCGAGCGGCCCTTCGCCCGAGCAACTCCTGGATAGATTCATCGCAGCGCTGGGCGGCCCGCAGCGCGTGGCGACTCACCTGAGCTTTGTGGCCAAAGGCACATACGACGGTTACGAGACCTACCATCAAAAGGTCCCTTTCGAGTTGTACGCCAAGGCTCCCGCGCAACTCACCACAGTGGTCCACACACAGAACGGAGACAGCATTACGGTGTTCGATGGCCGGTCTGGATGGGTGGCCGCGCCGAACAACCCGGTTCCTCTTTTGCCTCTCACTCCAGGAGCGGATCTGGATGGCGCGCGACTCGACGCTCAGCTATTCTTCCCCGCGCAGTTGAACCAGGCGCTGAGCCAATGGAGGGCGGGATTCCCGGTCACAAGCATTGGAGATAGCGACGTCCAAGTGATCCAAGGGATCGGCGAGGGCAAGACGCGCGTGAAGCTCTTCTTTGACCATGCGACGGGCCTGTTGACGCGCCAGCTAAGGTATGCAGGAACGGCGGTCGGCGCCAATCCCATTCAAATCGACTATGCCGATTATCGCGATGTCAGCGATGTGAAAATGCCGTTCCGGTGGACCGTCACCTGGACCAACGGCCAGTCGACTTATGAGATTACTCAGCTTCAAGCCGACATTCCGATTGACGCCGCAAGATTCGCCAAGCCCGCCCCTGCCGTGGTCACGCCATTAAAGAAGGCCGGCCAAGGCAAGCAGTAATCCAGAAAGGGAACCTTCTATGACCCGCATTTTTGCAGTCTGTTCAGTAATCCCGGTAGTGTCCATGACGTTGGTGGCGCAGGACGGTCGCGGCACAGGTGCTCTGCCCGGCCGCGGCCCTGGCGGTCGCGGAGGGATCACGGCGCATAACGCGGCCACCGATGACAAACCTTACGATAAGCACGATCTGGCGGGCATTTGGACGCGCAACGGAACGCCGGGAGGATACGGGGGTGGGGGCACGTGCCGGGATTGCGGCGATCGCGGATTCAGCAACGACGTCCCACCCTTTACACCGGTCGGCCAAAAGATGTTCGATGCGAATAAGCCTTCTTACGGGCGCCTGTTAGGAAGCGCGGACGCTGCCGCGCATCCTGAGGAGCATATCGGCCGCCGCCGCGCCGTGCCGCCGGCCAACGACACCGACCCGTATCAACACTGCAACCCGATGGGACCCTCGCGCGCCTTGATTTACCCCGATCCAATGGAGATGAACGTTCTGCCGGATAAAGTCTTGCAGCAATTCGAATGGGGCTACGGAACGCGCACCATTTGGACCGACGGCCGCAAACCGCTCATGGACCCGGATCTGCCGAGATGGTGGGGATACTCGACCGGACGCTGGGATGGAGACACATTCGTCGTGACCACTACCGGCGTTGATGAGCGCACGTGGGTCGATCACTTCGGATACCCTCACAGCCTGGACATGACTTTGAAGGAGCGATACCAGCGGACGGCCTATGACGTTGTCGAGCTTTCGATGACCATCACCGATCCGAAGGTCTACACAAGACCCTGGATTAGCGAAACGAAGCGATTCCGGAGACTGGAGAAACCCGCCATCAGAACCGTGGACGGGTGGACTGGGTTGTTGGAAGATATTTGCGCTCCCGCCGATGAAGTGGATACCTTTAATAAGCGCGTCCGCGATCCCGCCGGCGGTGTGACTCGATAAAGGAGGTCTCGATGGTGAAGAATGCAGTTTTCCCTTACGTATTGCCGCTCGGCTTGCTGCCGCTCGGCTTGATATATGCTCAGCCGCCGGCCAACACTCCGGCAAAGCCGGATTCCGAGGCGGTGAAGACCCTCATCGAAAAGGCCAAGAAGGCCGGAGGACCGATGTGGGCGGGGGAGGAACATTTCTTTTGTGAAGCGCCACGCGCCAACAGTCCCAACGATCCTCCCATCGAACCCACTAAGATCTTCGATAACGTGTACGTCATCGGCAACCAGGGGACTTCCGCATATGTCATCGAGACCTCGGATGGACTGTTGATGATCGACTCGCTGCCGGCCGACCAAACCGAGGCTCAGCTCCTGCCGGGGTTTCAAAAGCTGGGTTTGGATCCCGCGAAGGTAAAGATCATCGTGGTGGGCCACGGCCATGCCGATCATTTTGGTGGAACGCCGTATTTCCAGGAGCACTATGGATCGAAGATTTATATCGCGGCGGCGGATTGGGATTTGATGGAACATCCCCCGGCTGGAAGAGGCCCAGGTAAGGGAGATGACAAAGGCGGAAAAAAAGGTCCGCCTGCTGTAGTGCCGAAACATGACCAAACTATCGTGGAAGGTCAGCCGATCATCCTCGGCGATTTCAAAATGACGGCGGTCGCCGTGCCCGGACATACACCCGGATCGATGGGGTTCGTTTTTCCAGTGAAGGACAACGGGAAGACGTACATGGCTGCGATGTATGCGGGCACCGTTCTGACGCCGGGGATTGTTTCAGACGAAGGGTTGCAGACGTATTCGAAATCCGTGGCGCACTTCAAAGAGGAGACGAAAAGGGCCAAGGTAGAAGTAGAGCTGCAAAACCACCCCTTGATGGACCCCATCCAAGCGAAGCTGGATAGGTTGAAGACCCGCAAGAAAGGTGAGCCGAATCCGTTTGTGATCGGGCAGGGAAATTACCAAAAGTTCCTGGATGTAATGTCTGCGTGTACTGCAGTGAATATCGCACGCCGTAAAGGCATTTGAGAGATGCGTTTTCGGCGCTATTAGCAGATAGCTGTTAGCTTTTATACATGATCCAGGCATTCATATGTGAGGGCGTGCGGACTCCCATCGGGCGCTATGGCGGCGCGCTGGCGACGGTTCGCACGGACGATCTCGCCGCGCATCCTCTGAGCGTGCTCAAGAAAAAGTTCGATATCGCCGACTGGGAAACCGTGGATGAGGTGATTCTCGGCTGCGCCAATCAGGCCGGCGAAGACAATCGCAATATCGCCCGCATGGCCGCGCTGCTCGCGGAGATCCCCACCAGCGTTCCGGCGGTGACAGTGAATCGCCTGTGCGCCTCGGGAATGGAAGCCGTGGCCGCCGCTTCGCGCGGGATCGCCGCAGGCGAGATTTCCTTAGCGATCGCGGGCGGCGTCGAAAGCATGAGCCGGGCGCCATTCGTGCTGCCGAAGGCGGCGGCGCCGTTTTCGCGCTCTGCCGAGCTCTATGACACGACGCTGGGCTGGCGCTTCATCCACCCCGTCCTGCAGCAAACGTACGGGACCGAATCTATGGGTGAGACCGGCGAAAACGTCGCCCACGCGCACGGGGTGGATCGCGCGTCGCAGGACAGATTCGCATATTGGTCGCAGCGGAAAGCGGCCGCGGCGCAGAAGGCGGGATTCTTCGCCGAAGAGATCGCGCCGGTGCAGGTTCCGGGTCCGAAAGGATCGGTGAACACCGTGGGCGAGGACGAGCATCTTCGCCCTGAAGCTACGCTCGAAGCGCTGGCGAAGCTACCCACGCCATTCCGCGCGGGTGGAACGGTCACGGCGGGAAACGCCTCGGGAATTAACGATGGAGCGTGCGCCATGTTCGTGGCTTCGGAATCCGCGGTGGCGCGATTCGGATTGACTCCAATCGCGCGCGTGGCAGGCTGCTCATCGGCGGGAGTGGAGCCGCGAGTGATGGGCGTCGGTCCCATTCCGGCGATTCAAAAGCTTCTCGACCGGTTAAAGATGAAGATCGAGGAAGTCGATTTCCTGGAATTGAACGAAGCCTTCGCGTCGCAGGCTTTAGCAGTGGTGCGAGCCTTCGGGCTGCCGGACGACTGCGAAAAGGTCAACCCCAACGGCGGCGCGATCGCCCTTGGCCACCCGCTCGGGATGAGCGGCGCGAGGTTGGTGCTGACGGCTGTTCATCAGCTCCAACGAACGAAAAGCCGCTGGGCGCTGGCCTCCATGTGCGTGGGCGTGGGGCAGGGAATGGCAGTATTGCTGGAACGCGTTTGAGGGCGCGCAGCGACCAGGGCCTTTTTGCGAGCTACGCATACGCGATTGATTCCGCAGGTCTCGACACGAGTGTCGAGACGGTAGGCAAGAGTGCCTGCGCCACGTGAGGCAAAGCAACTCAATTCTCAGTGGGTGACTTGAGAGCGCTATCGACCACCAACACTTCTAGTGGAGCTTTGCGCGGTTCCAGCTTTAGCCCGGCCTTCTGCAACGCAACGGAGAGAGAATCACCCGATGAGTTGTCCATCGCGCGCAGGGCTTGCGGAGGGAGCGTGACCCCCGCCGCTATGGCGGAACGGATCAGCATGCCTTGGTAGTCCTCGGGCGTGACCTCCAGATCGAAGTCGAAATTCCCCGGCACGCCTGTCATGTCCAGTATGGGACGGTCCACGAAGCGGGCCAGAGTGTCGGCCAGCGTCGCCATCGACAGTTTCCTGGCTTCCAGACGGTTGTTGCCGAAGGTGAAGTAGGAGCCGCCGCCGAGATTGACTCCGACTCCCGCTTGGGAGCCGCCGGCCGCGATATTCACTGGCCCACGACCGGACCCACCGTCGCCGGCCGTGGAATCGGACGCGGATTTCTTTGCCTTCAGCCCGCTCTTCAAGACCTCGAGTCCATAAACCGGAAACTCTTTCTTTTCGCGATGCAGCTTCATTGCGAACCGGTCCGCGAGCAGAGCTTGGAGCATTTCCGGGATCTGGCCACTCGAGCCTTCCGAGGGGATCGTCGCGGCGATGTCGAACCTTTGCGAGGCGATCCATTCCGGACCCGAGACTTGATAAAACTTCAGCCGGTACGCCATCACAACATAATCTTTCAACGAAAGATAGTTGCAGCGAACCTGCGCGCCGTCGAGGTGCAGCCCGACGCCGACCTGCCCCGCGCCTTGGTCAGCCGACGGGCGGATGGAGGCGACCTCAAATTCCGGCTTGGCTTGGCTGAAAGCAGCGGCGGCGGCGAGCAGCGTTAGGGACAAGCTGCGTAATGGCTTCATGCCAGCTAATACTCATTCGCGCTGAAAAGGTTCCGTGAACC
>DASQJB010000139.1:0-7941 GCA_035631295.1 Bryobacteraceae bacterium
CTGGCGCGCGGCCTCGCCTGTGCGCTCCATCGATGCCGCGTTCGGCAACTGCAGGCTGGCGTAGATGTAGCCATAGTCCTCTTCGGGCAGGAAGGAAGCGGGAAGTTTGCCGCCGATGAACCATGCGCCAACGCCAACCGCCGCAAGCGCTAGAAAGCTGAGCGCGGCCTTGCGAATCAAAGCGCCGGAAATGCGGAGATAGCCTTCCGTGGCCCAGCCAAATGCGCGGTTGAACCCTCGAAAGAAAAGACCGAGCGGACCGCGCCCGCGCGTCTTTCGGGGCTTTAATAGCAGGGCGGAGAGCGCGGGGCTGAGCGACAGCGCGTTGAAGGCGGATAAGATCACTGAAATCGCGATCGTCACGGCGAACTGCTGATAGAGACGGCCGGTAATGCCGGGAATGAAAATCGTGGGAATGAAGACGGCGCTCAGAATGAGGGCGATTGCGATCACCGGCCCGGATACTTCATCCATTGCTTTAACGGCTGCGTCGCGAGGAGAAAGGCCTTCTTCAATATGTCTCTCGACAGCCTCCACCACACGATGGCGTCGTCGACCACCAATCCGATGGCTAGCACCAATCCGAAAAGGGAAAGGGTGTTGATGGAAAAGCCGAGCATCGGAAAGACAGCGAAGGTGCCGATCAGCGAAACGGGCACGGCCAGCAACGGAATCAGTGTGGCGCGCCAGCTTTGCAAAAACACATACACCACCACGACCACCAAGGCCAGCGCGGCCAAAAGTGTGTAGACAATCTCGCGCATTCCGGCGGTCACCGCGGCTGTGGTGTCCAGGCTGACGGTGTAGTTTAGGTCGTTGGGGAAGCGCTTGCTCAATTCCTGAATGCGCTTTCGGAGGCCGTTGGCTGCATCCACGGCGTTGGAACCGGGAAGCTGATAGCAGGCCAAGATGGCCGATGGCCGGCCGTTGTAGCGGCCGGAAAGGCTATAGGTCTGCGCGCCCAACTCGATGCGCGCGACGTCTTTGAGGCGCAGATTGGATCCATCCGGATTAGCGCGCAAAACGATTTCGCCGAACTCTTCGGGCGTCGCCAGGCGGCCTTGGGTGCGGACCGTGTAAGTGAATTGTTGTCCGGGCGGAATGGGCTCGCTTCCGATTTGGCCGGCCGGGTTCACCGCATTCTGGGTCTGCAACGCCTGGATAATCTCGGGGACGGTCACGTGGAGCTTCGCCAGTTGATCCGGCTTCACCCAGCAGCGCATGGCGTACTGTCCGGCGCCGAAGACCTGGACACGCGCGACGCCGGGAACCCGCGTCAGCTCGTCCACCAAGTTGATGTAGGCGAAATTGGCGAGAAACGTATTGTCGTACGTGCCGTTCGGCGAATAAAGCGAAATCAGCAGCATTGGCGATGTCAGCGATTTCAACACCGTCAATCCTGAAGTATTCACCTGCGCGGGCAACTGCGGCTGGGCTTGCGAAGTTCGCAACTGCGTCAGCACCTGATCGATATTCGGATCCGTGCCCACGTCGAAGTTCACGGTGATCTGGGTTTGGCCGCTCGAGGAGTTCACCGAATACATGTAGTTCATGTTGTCTACGCCGCTGATTTGCTCCTCCAGCGGCGTAGCGACGGATTGCTCCAGCGTCTGCGCATCCGCGCCCGGATAAATGCCGCTCACCTGGATTTCCGGAGGAACGATGCTCGGGAACTGCGCCACCGGCAGGGCCAGCGCGGAAACCAGCCCGATCACGACCATGAGAATGGCGATCACCATCGCGACGATGGGGCGCCTGATGAAAAATCTCGACATGCTTTACCGCCCCGCTGTCTCCGCGTCCGGCTTCGGATTCACGACCGCGCCTTCGGCCACCTTGGATGTACCCTCGGAGACCACGCGCTCGCCCGGCTTCAGGCCGCTCATGATGATCCACATCTCTCCTGAGCGCTCGGCGGCCTCGACGGTTCGAATGCCGACTTTGTTGTCGGGTCCGACCACGGCGACTTGATGGCGTCCTTGAAGCTCGCTCACGGCGCGCTGCGGAACCAAAAGCGCGCCTTTGCGGAAGGCCGTCATCGCGCGGATTCGGCCGAATTGGCCGGGACGAAGGAGATTGCCGGGATTGTCGAACGCGCCGATAATGCGGATGGTTCCGGTCTGCGGATCCACCTGGCGATCCGCGAAGATCATGTGGCCTTGGTGGGGATAGATGTCGCCGTTGGAGAGCGTCAGTTGAAGCGGAACTTCATTGCCACGGCTAAGGAGGTCCTTCGCGGAATTGGGGCGAAGCTTTCCGGCGAGCGACAAATATTCCTGCTCGCTGATCGAAAAGCCAGCCTTAATGGGATTCACCGATGAGACGGTGGTGAGAACCGTCGTGGGACTGACAAGGTTGCCGATCTGAGTCGTGGCGACGCCCGCGATGCCATCGATCAGGGACCGAACTTGGGTGAATCCGAGATTCAATTGCGCCTGCTCGACCGCCGCTTCGGCGGCTTGAATTGCGGCCTTGCTCGCTTGAATCGCGCCTTCGTCGGTTTTAACCAGCGCTTCGGCCTGCGCCTTCGACTGAACGTCGTTGTCCAACTGGCTTTGGGGAATGGCGTGCGCGGCGGCGAGCGGCGTATCGCGCTTCACGTTGATTTCGGCCAAGCCGAGCTGCGCGTGCGCCTGCGCGAGCTGCCCTTCCGCTTGCGAAAGCTGGCCTTGCGCCTGCGCTAGTTGTCCCTTCGCCTGGTCAAGCGCCGCCTGAAACGGCCGCGGATCGATTTCGTACAGAACGTCATCCTTGTGGACGAACGAACCTTCGGCGTAGTCCTGGCGAATGAGGTAGCCGCCGACCTGCGGCTGAATATTGGCGTTGACGTAGCCGTCCAGCGTGGCGACCCAATCGCCATAAATGGGCACGTCTTTCTGAACGACGGCGACAACGCCCACCTCCGTCGCGGCGGGCGACGGCTGGACCGAGGCAGTGGCCTCCGTTTTTCCGCAACCGCCCAGCAACAGAGTCCCGGCAATCGCGAGCGTCAAGACTATGGCTTTCGGCAGAGTCATCGGCTGGTCCTCCTGCCGGAGCCGGGAGCGATACGAGCGTTGAAGTAGCCCAGAAGAAGCATTTTGAATTCCTGAACGATTTTCCGCCGTTCTGCGGGCGGAAGCTCCGCATAAAGCTGATTCATCGCTTTGATGACATGCAGGATCACAGTTCCCATGCGTAGCGCCTTATCCTTCGCCAGCTTCGGACTGTGAGCCAGCAGGACTGCGACGAGGCGTTGGCGCAGAGCATTGCGCATGGCCGCTGGAGCTCGGGTGATGCGGGGAGCGTCGAGCAAGGCCGGGAGCGCCGGATGGGCTTCCACAAAACGAACGGTCAACTCAATGAGATGTTCGACGAGGGTCTCGCGATTCAGCGATCTGGCCGGCGCAGCCAGCGGCGCCAGCAAAAGGCCAAATCGCCTGGCGTATTCGATGCGCAACGCTTGTGTAATACAAGCCTTGTTGGGGAAGAACTGATAGAGCGATCCGATGGCCGCTCCGGCGCGCTCGGCGATGGCGCTCATGGTGGCGGCTTCATAGCCGGTTTCAGCGATTACGGCTTCGGCTGCTTCGAGCAACTCGGCCACGCGGCGCTCGCCACGCTCCTGGCTGGGGACCTTGGGCGCAAGGGCGTAATATGAGGACATGCTCATATTTATCTTACACGAGGGAATGCTCATGTTTTGGGGCAGCGTGTATTAAAGGAGCAACTTCGCAGCTAGCCCGAGGAAGGCCGCGCCGAGCATCAGCCACGCCGATTCCAGCTTGGTGAAACTGAGCAGCAGGAAGCTTGCGACGACGATGGCCAGTGTGAACGGGCCGGTAATGGCGTCGCGCGCCAAGGGGACGGAGGCGGCTAGAAGGAGGCCGGCGCTTCCGAGCAGCACGCCGCGAATCGAATCGCGGATCAGGGGAACGTCGGCACGGCTCCCCAGCCAGCGCATCAGCGGCAGCACCAGGAACGCGGGCGTAATCATCGCCAGGAACGCGGCGGCCGCGCCGGGCGCACCTTTCACGTAATAGCCGATGCAAACCAGATACAGACCGAAAGGGCCGGGGCCGGTGCGGCCCGCGACCACGGCGGTGTTCACCTGGCGATCCGTGAGCAGATGCCGCTCCACCACGAAATCGCTTCGGATCATGGGAAGCGAGCCGAGGCCACTGAAGGACATCACCGATGCTTTAAGCAGCAGCAAGTAGAGAATGAAAATGTTCATTTCGCTCCGCCTTGGCTTACGGCGGCAGCGCGAGGGGAGGCGTCGCGCCAGACGAGGGAAACCAGCATCGCGACGACCAGGATCGGAACCGGCGTGATGTTGAATTTCCAGGAAGCGAGAAACGCTCCTCCGGCGATGGTCACCGTGCGCAGAAACTTGTTCGCGCCGCCTTTCAGAAACGGACGGACCAGCCACAGCACAATCGACCACATGGTTCCGGAGACCGCGGCCACGGTTCCTGCGAGGGCGCCCATCACCCAAGGATGCCCGCTGCCGGATTCGATGCCTTGCAGGATCAGCACGGCCAGCGCGGCGCTGGGGGCGCAAGAGGCGAAGACCGCCGCAACCGCTCCGCTGACGCCCATCACCAGCCACCCCGCCGCCGCACAGAACGCGATGACGTTGGTGCCCGGAGTCACGCGGGCGAGCGCGAATGCCAGGGCATAATCTTCAGAGGTGACCCAGCGGCGCAAATCCACCAGTTCGCGTCCCAGCATCGCCATGGTGACGTAGCCGCCGCCGAAGGTCGTGTTGCCAATGCGTAGGAAAATATTGGTGAGCTTACGGAGCGAGCGGTCCGGCATGTTGGAAATTCTAACAGGGGATGTAAGATGGACCCATCAGCACCAAGACGCTCCTCACCGCCGATGAGCTGGAGCAAATGCCCGACGACGATTCGGTGCAACTCGAGCTCGACGAGGGGAGCTGATCACCATGCCGCTGGCGGGGGGAGAGCACGGCTATCGCGAGATAGAAATTGCATCGATTTTGCGATGCTTCGTGAGGAAGAGCCGC
Source organism: Bryobacteraceae bacterium (assembly GCA_035631295.1). Taxonomy (GTDB): domain Bacteria; phylum Acidobacteriota; class Terriglobia; order Bryobacterales; family Bryobacteraceae; genus Palsa-187. Next base: position 5,012 of record DASQJB010000139.1, read on the forward strand.
GTGTACTCGGGCGATACCGGCTTCAGGCTAAGCGATGACATCGTCCGTTCCCCGGCCGTCGCTTTCGTCAGCAAGAAAAGGGCGCCGACGGTACATAGTGCAGCGGATTTTGCAAGGGAGCTCCGGACTTGGCGATCGAGATTCGGTCTCCTTATGAGTCTTTCCGGCAACTCATGCGCAAGGTGAAGCAATACCTCGCGGCAGGGATTCATGCCGTGTGGGTGCTCGATTCCGATCGCCGTGAAGTGGATGTCTTCGAGGCTTCCGGCGAGGAACGCACGCTCACCGCGAGGCAGATATTGAAAGCCCCGGAATTGCTGCCAGGATTTTCGATTAAAGTCGCGGAATTGTTCGATCAACTACCTCTGCGCAGGAGCTAAAGCACGGTGGGGTTCGCGCCTCTGCGGCACGACTGAAGTCGTGCCCTGATACGATCCGGAGTACCCATGCGCTATCGCACCCAGCCGGGCATTACATAGGCGTAAAAGAGCGTCACGAGCCCCGCCATCGCGGCCAGTAGAATACTGTGCTTTACGGTAAATCGCATGAGGCGCGCTTCTTCCTGGCGCGTGAGGCCGGTGGCGGCGCCGGCGACGGCGATGCTCTGAAGGCTGATCATCTTGCCCATCACCCCGCCGGCGGAATTGGACGACGCCATCAGGACCGGATTGAAGCCCAGCTTGTTGGCGGTGACCACTTGCAAATTGCCGAAGAGCGCGTTCGCGGAAGTATCGCTGCCGGTCAAAAACACGCCGATCCAGCCAAGCAGGGCGCTGAAGAACGGAAACGAAGCACCGCTGGCGGCGAAGGTCAGGCCCAGCGTCGCCGTCGCGCCGGAGTAGTTCATCAGATACGCAAGACCCAAAACGGTCGCGATGGTGAGAGTCGGCAGGGCGAGCTGCTTTATCGTAAGCCAGAAGCAGTTGGCGAGCTTGGCCGGCGACACGCGCAACAGAATAGCCGACGCGAACGTCGCGTAGAGCGCCGCAGTGCCGCTGGTGGTGAGCGGGTTGAAAGTGTAGCTGGCGGCATAGGGCGATTGAGCCTTCACCACGGGCGGCATCTTTTGCACGAAATTATGCAAGCCGGGCCATCCAAAAACGAAGGTCGTGTGATTGTTTAGAAAGCCCTTCAGCGCGGAGAGCTTGGCGGTGGGCCAGAGAACATCGTAGGGCTTCGGCAGGATGATTTGATCGCCATTCATCAAAAGGACAAAGATCACCAAGAAAATATAGGGCGACCAGGCGAGCAAAATCTCTCCGGCCGAGTGGCGGGGAGAATCGTCCGCGGGGCGATCGGCGGGGTTGCGCCGAAGAACGCACATCACCACCATCGCGCCGATTGCCGCCAGGGAGCTAAGAATGGCGGTGAGATACGGCCCGAGGTAGCTTGAAACCAGAAACTGCACAACCGCGAAGACGGCTCCGCAAACCAGCGCTGCACCTCCGGCGCGGGCCAGTCCCTTCCTTCCACCCATCACGCCGATGACGTAGATCGGGACGAACAGCGCGAGCGGCGCGCAAAGGCGGCCGACGTCGGCGGAGAGATCGAGGAGAGGGAGGCTGGTGACGCTTTGCAAGCCGACGATGGGAGTGCCGATCGCGCCGAATGCGACGGGAGCAGTGTTGGCCAAAAGACAGATCGCGGCGGCTTCAAACGGCGCCATCCCTAACCCGGCCAGCATCGCCGAGGCAACCGCCACCGGCGTTCCGAAGCCGGAGGCGCCTTCGATGAACGCTCCAAAGGCGAAAGCGATCACCAGCGCTTGCATGTGCGGGTCGCTGGTCAGGTGGCCAATGGAATCCTTGATGATTTGAAACTTGCCGGTCTCGACGGCGAGCCGGTACAAAAGCAGAGCGGTAAATACGATCCAGCCGATCGGCAGCAAACCATAAGCGGCTCCATAGAGCAGTGAGTTTAGCGCCAGATTCCAGGGCATGCGGTAAGCGAAAAGCGCGATCAACAGGGCGCTAGCGCAACCGGTCAACCCCGCCACCCACGCCCTTTTTCGGGCGATGCCCAGAAGATAGAGCATGAGGGCGATCGGAACCGCGGATAGGAGCGCGGAGGCTGCGAGGCTTCCCAGGGGCAGATACGTCTGAGACCACATAGGTGTACTATCTTACCTGAGCGGATTGCCGGCGACTCGCGTGAGAACTTTTGGGCGCCGACCGCACTAGACTGTAAATCCGATCATATCCTCCGAACGGTAAATGGGCGTTTCGCCAGGCTCCGGCTTAAACGGGCCGGCTTGCCAGCCCTGGCGGGACGCCTTTCTTGGTATGTCCCGATTCGAAATGGCTTAAGCTGCTTGTGTGAAGGTAAACGAACTAGCGGCTTGGGTGGGCGGCGCCTGGGAGGGCGAGGGCGAGCGGGAAATCGGCGGAGTAGCGACGCTGGAAGACGCCGGACCGGACGATTTGGCGTTTGCCAGCCGCGGGCGCGCCGCTAAGCAGGCCGAGGATTCGGACGCTGGATGTCTGCTCGTTCCCGAAGACTGGGCCAACGCCACTGAGCGAACCATCGTCCGCGTCCGCGATCCGAGAGGCGCGATGGCCAAGGCGATCGTGCGTCTGCATCCGCCGGTGGAGCAGCCGGCGGGCATTCATCCAACAGCCGTGATCGGCGCGGATGTCCGAATCGGCGCCGGCTCATCCATCGGCCCTGGTTGCACGATCGGCGACCGCGTTCACGTCGGCGAGCGATGCGTGCTGCACGCGCGCGTCACCATTTATCACGACGTCCAAGTCGGCGACGAAGTGATCCTTCACTCGGGTTGCGTGATCGGCGCGGACGGCTTCGGCTTTGTGCTGGCTGGCGGAGCGTATGAGAAGTTTCCGCAGATAGGCCGGGTTGAGATTGGAGATCGCGTCGAAATCGGCGCGAACTCCTGCGTGGACCGCGCAGCCCTGGGAGTAACTTCGATCGGC
>DASQJB010000140.1:0-6616 GCA_035631295.1 Bryobacteraceae bacterium
CGCCGGGAGCGGGCGGGGCCGGCTTCTTCTCCGGAATCTCGGAGATCATGGCTTCGGTGGTCAGCATGAGGGAAGCGATGGAGGCCGCGTTCTGCAGCGCAGTGCGCGTCACCTTGGTCGGATCGATCACGCCTGACGCCACCAGGTCCTCATAGGCATCCGTCGCAGCGTTGTAGCCGTAGTTCGGGTTGTCGTTCTCCCGAACCTTGTCCACAACGATCGCGCCCTCGGTGCCCGAATTGGACACGATTTGGCGGAGGGGCTCTTCGCAGGCCCGGCGGACGATGTCGACGCCGATTTTCTCGTCGCCTTCCACCTTCACGTTTTCCAGAGCGGAGGAGGCGCGTAGCAGAGCGACGCCGCCGCCCGGCACGATGCCTTCTTCCACCGCCGCGCGAGTAGCGTGCAGAGCGTCTTCGACGCGAGCCTTCTTCTCTTTCATCTCGGTCTCGGTCGCGGCGCCGACTTTGATCACCGCCACGCCGCCGGCCAGCTTCGCCAGCCGCTCTTGCAGTTTCTCGCGGTCGTAGTCCGACGTGGTCTCGTCGATCTGCGCGCGGAGTTGCTTGATCCGGCCCTCGATGGCTTTCTGCGAGCCCGCGCCGTCGATGAGAGTGGTGTTGTCCTTGTCCACAGTGACGCGCTTGGCCTTGCCGAGGTCGTCCAGCCGGACGCCTTCCAGTTTGATGCCGGTTTCTTCCATGATTGCCTTGCCGCCCGTCAGGATGGCGATATCTTCCAGCATGGCTTTGCGCCGGTCACCGAAGCCCGGGGCCTTCACGGCGCAGGCGTTCAGCGTGCCGCGCAGCTTATTGACCACGAGCGTCGCCAGCGCTTCGCCTTCCACTTCCTCGGCGATCACCAACAGCGGCTTTCCCGAGCGCGCGATCTGCTCCAAAAGCGGCAGAAGATCCTTCATGTTGCTGATCTTCTTTTCGTGGATGAGAATGTACGGATCCTCGACCACGCACTCCATGCGTTCTGGGTCGGTGATGAAGTACGGCGAAAGATATCCGCGGTCGAACTGCATGCCCTCCACCGTGCTTAGCTCGGTGGTCATGGTCTTAGCTTCTTCGACCGTGATGACCCCGTCCTTGCCGACTTTCTTCATCGCTTCGGCGATGGTGTTACCGATGGTGGAGTCGCCGTTGGCGGAGATTGTGCCCACCTGCGCGATCATGTCGCCGGAGACGGGTTTGGAAAACTTCTTGACCTCATCCACCACGGAGTCGACGGCCTTTTCGATGCCGCGCTTCAGCGCCATCGGGTTGGCGCCCGCCGCGACCGCCTTTACGCCCTCGCGGAAAATCGACTGGGCCAGCACGGTAGCGGTTGTGGTGCCGTCGCCCGCGACATCGGAGGTCTTCGACGCCACTTCGCGCACCATCTGAGCGCCCATGTTCTCCAGCGGGTCCTTCAGCTCGATCTCCTTGGCGACGGTGACCCCGTCCTTCGTGATGGTCGGGCCGCCAAATTTCTTTTCGAGAACGACGTTGCGGCCTTTCGGACCCAGCGTCACTTTCACCGCATCGGCCAACTGGTTCACGCCGCGTAGAATCGCCTGGCGCGAATTTTCGCTATAGACAATCTGCTTTGCTGCCATGTTTCAATCTCCTCTTCTGACCCTCGTTAGGCCTTTGCCTTTTTCGATCCGCCCTCGAGAACGCCCAACACCTCGTCCTCGCGCATGATCAGGTACTCGACTCCGTCGATTTTTATATCGGAACCGGAGTATTTGCCAAACAAAATCCGGTCGCCGGCTTTCACATCCATGGCGACGCGTTCTCCCTTTTCATTGCGTTTGCCCGCGCCCACGGCGACAACTTCGCCTTGTTGCGGCTTCTCTTTCGCGGAATCGGGAATGAACAGCCCGCCGGCCGTTTTCTCGGCCTCTTCCTCGATCCGTTTGACCACGATACGGTCGTGTAGCGGTCGAATATCCATATGCAGCCTCCCTCAGGGATTGTTCAAAAACTCTTAGGAATTGGAGCCCGGACAATCAGTAACTGGCTCCAGCACATATTATTAGCACACTCACAGGACGAGTGACAAGATATTTTTGCAAGCGATTTATATTCAGACGTTTACATTGGATATTTCGATCTGACGATCCTCGCTTCCCGTTGCGCGAAGCCGGATTTCCAGGCGCTCAGCCGGCATTAGGGCGGGGAATCGCTCGCCCCATTCGATCAGGGCCACGGCGTCGCGCTCGAAGATTTCTTCGAGCCCGAGCGACGCCACTTCGGCAGGTTTCTCCAGGCGGTACAGGTCGATGTGATAAACGCGCCCGTGGCCGTATTCGTGAATGAGGGTAAACGTGGGGCTGGAGACATCCTCGGGCAGCGCAGCGCCGAGACCGCTGATGATTCCCTTGGCCAGCATGGTTTTTCCGGCGCCCAGATCGCCGATGAGAAGCACCGTCCCGCGCCGAGGCAGACCGCGCGCGATCTGCCGGCCCAGTTCCATGGTCTCTTCCGCGGAATGCGTCACGAACGTGGGCATCGCTTCGCATGGTAACCCAGGCGGATCACAGCGTAACAATTCGGTAATACTGGCCCTTTAGCCTCTTCTTAAGCCGGATCTCCGGCAAGGAGAAAGTTATGAGCTCAAATCTCCGGCATCAAGTCGAGGGAATCATAAGAAATCGCATCGCGATGAGCCTGGCCGGCGGCAGGACGTTTGCATTGGCGGCGATGGGGATGTGCTCTATTGCGGCGCCGCTGATCCTCGGCATTTTGAACCCTTGTGCGATTCGCGCGCAGCCGGGGCAGCCTCTGCCGAAGTTCGAGGTCGCCTCGATCAAGCCCAACAAATCCGGCGATGTGAGAACCTCGATGATGCCTTATCCCGAGGGAAGATTGACTGTGGAGAACAACTCTCTCAGGCAGCTTGTTAGATCGGCATTTGGCGTCAGAGATCCGCAGATTACCGGTGGGCCAAAGTGGTTCGACGACGACCGATTTGATATTGTGGCGAAGGCAGAAGGTCCTGCTACCAGGGATCAGCTTATGCTGATGCTTCAATCCCTGCTGATCGATCGCTTCAAGCTGAACTTCCACCGGGAGACAAAGCAACTCCCGGTCTTTAACCTGGTTGCCGCGAAAAAGGGCGTGCTTGGTCCGAACATGAGCGGTCACGTTCCGGGGACGGGCACGCCTCGGCTGTTCCCAATACTCGGTCCCCCAGGCCATATGGATGGCAGTAACGCAACTATGCAGCAACTAGCGGCCTCGCTGTCGGGCACAACCGAAGACCGTGTTGTTCTGGACAAAACCGGCCTGACAGGAACCTGCGATTTCACTCTGGTGTGGACGCCGGAACGGCGGCTTTTGCCGCCGGGCGTGCCACCAGAGGCTCTAGAGAACGCGCCGAATCGGCCGCCGGCGGATGGCCCTTCCCTTTCAACAGCGCTGCAAGAGCAATTGGGGCTGAAGCTGGAGTCTGGAAGAGGTCCGGTTCCGATCATCGTTGTTGACGCTGCATCGCGGCTGTCGGAAAACTGACGTCGTGGCCACGGACTGCAAGAGAAGCAGGGGCCGGATACCGTCACTATGGATCCTCTGCATGGGACATCGCTTCGCCCGCGTGTTCCGGGAACTGAGCAACAACTCCCGCGTCCTTGACCTGGTTCACCGCTACGAAACCGGGCTTCGACCGTCAGTTCTCTCGCGCGCTCTCGCTCATCCTCAAACTCCGCGACAGCCAGTGGAGCGAAACTGAGACGCCGGACGCCTTGCCTCCCTCTGCGGGCGCCCTGCCCACCTGGGCGCCCGACTCGCCGCGCGATGCTCCTCCTCTCGCCGCTCCGAATTTTCCGAACGAATCCACCAGCGTCCAACCCTCTGGTTCTCTAAAATTTACCGGCGCCTCACTGAACGCAAAGTCCCGCGCAACGGTGCCGAAGCCTCGCGCGACAACGTCGCGGAAGAGCCGGTCTCGATTCAACCCGGCGATCCGCGCACGCTTGCATTAGAACCGTTTGTGGCGCAAGATGAGGAGTTATGAAGGCCCGAGCTTCTCTAGCGCCCATCTGTGCGGCGGCTTCCCTCATCGCTCTCGCCCAGCAGGGGCATCCGCTCACCGGCACCTGGTCCGGCGACTGGGGCCCTTCGCCCACTCAGCGCCATCAGATCACGCTGGTGTTGAATTGGGACGGAAAAAATGTCACCGGCATCATGAATCCGGGACCCGACTCCGTTCCCCTTGCCAGCGTCTTCGTGGACGTTTCCAATTGGGCCGTTCGCATCGAAGCCGACGGAAAAGATGCGAACGGAAAGCCGGTTCACATCTCCGCCGAAGGACGCCTGGACGATCTTGGCTCTTACCACCGCAAACTTGCAGGCACATGGACAGAAGGCGCAACCAAGGGCGACTTCAAACTGACCAGGGATTAGCGTCACATGCTCCGGTTCGCCATTTCGGGAATTCTGCTCGCAACCGCCGCCTACGGGCAGAATGGGTTCTCCGCTGCCTATGACAAGAGCCGGCAGGTGAAGCTCAACGGCGCGGTCACGAAGATCGAGTGGACCAATCCCCATGCATTCCTCTTGATCGACGTTCAGGACTCCGCGGGCACAACGGCCAACTGGGCAGTGGAAGTCGGAAATCCTCTCGACTTGGAGGACGCCGGATGGAAGCCAACCGCGGTTCATATCGGAGAGATCGTAAACGTGGACGGGATTCCAGCGTGGGGGGACGGGAAGCAGGCTTTCGCCAAATCGGTCACGTTGGCGCGCACGCAGACGAAGCTTTTCACTCTGGCTAACAAGGCGCGCGCTATTGCCGCTGCGCCGGTGCCCCCTCCCCGCTGGCCCGATGGCCAGGTGCGCCTGGGAACGGCGCCGGGCGGGAAAGGATACTGGGGCTCGCCAACCAAGGCGGCCCTGGCTGAGCGCACCGGTGTCACTCCAGTCTCCATGAATGACGAGGGCCTCCTCGCCAACCTCTCCGACGCGGACCGCGTGGCTCCATTCCAACCCTGGGCCAAAGCCGTCTATCTTTATCGCCAGCGGACCTTGTTAAAGGACGATCCATTCAACCGCTGTCTGCCCCCAGGCGGGCCGCGGCAGTTCCAAACTCCGCATGGGTTTCAGTTCGTGGAGCAGCGGGAATTGGGCCGCATTCTGGTTCTTCTGGGTGGCGGCGACCGGAATTGGCGGATTATTTACACAGACGGGCGGCCTCCGGGACAATCGGCCGAACAAGTGCTCACTTATTATGGCACGTCCGTGGGCCGTTGGGAAAATAAGGAAACTCTTGTAGTGGAAGCCAGCGGCTTCAACGAGCACTTTTGGTTCGCCAATGGAGGACTCCCTCACACGGAAGCCCTCCACCTTACCGAACGTTTTTCCCGGCCCGATAGGAACACATTGAAGTATGATGTGACGGTGGATGATCCTCGCGCCTACACTCGGCCCTGGACCGGCGGCTGGAATATTCCATGGCTTCCGGACCAGGATATTCGAGAATATTTCTGCGAAGAAGGAGGCAATTAGCGATGAAACGAACCACAAATACTTGGTTGGCTGCAATCGCTTTTGCGATTATTATCGTCACGCCCGCGCTCGCGCACCATTCATTTGATGCCGAGTACGACGGTGGCCGGACCACTACGATCACGGGAATCGTCACGCAAGTCGCCTGGCAGAATCCGCACGCTTACATCTTTTTCAACTTCAAAGACGAGAGTGGCGCGACCCGCGACATGCGATTTGAGCTTGGTCCTCCCTACGCGCTGGTCCGGGGCGGCTGGAAGAAGGACACCGTGAAAATCGGCGACAAGATTACGATCGAAGGCGCAGCCATGGCCAAGGACCCACGCAATAATTGGGTAGGCGCGATGCAAACAACGTCCCTGATTTCCTCCACGGGCGAGAAGTTGCCGACAAGGTAGCCTCATGAAGATCGCCGCTGGATCGCCTGGGAGGCCGCATTCTCTTGTATCAGGGCACGGCTTCAGTCGTGCCCCAGAGTGCAACAGCTTGTGGGCTTTAGCCCCGGGGCAACCGGGACTAGCGGTCCTGGCGATTCTCGCGTTGCTTGCGGCGCCCGCTTTGCCGCAGGAGAAAGGGCGTGGAGGCAAGGGCCAGCCGGTCTCCGAACCGCCCGCGGAGCCAACTCCCCGCTGGGCCGACGGGCATGTGAATCTGGGCTCTACGCCGGACGCAAAAGGATATTGGGAAGTGCGCCCGGGTCTGGGCGGCGTCCCCCGCGGCGCCGACATTCCATTTCAGCCTTGGGCCAAGGCGCTCTACCAGTTCCGCTCCTCCAAAGCCGATCTTTACCCTCCACTGGTGAGCTGCAAGCCCGCCGGCGGACCTTCCTTCTTCAATGCCCCCGGCTTTGAGATCGCCGATGTTCCCGAACTTAAGAGCATCTTCATTCTCGACATCGCCGGATCACACTCCTGGCGCGTCGTTTACATGGATGGCCGTCCCCATCCCGCTGATCTCCGCCCGACTTTCCTCGGACACTCCGTAGGGAAATGGGAGGGCGATACGTTGGTGATCGATTCGGTTGGTTTCAATGAAAAGCAGTGGCTGGTCGGTGCCTACCCTACCACGGCGCAGCTCCACCTCGTTGAGCGAATCTCGCGGCCGAATCTGAGAACCCTGTC
>DASQJB010000141.1:0-16070 GCA_035631295.1 Bryobacteraceae bacterium
CCTCACAACCGATCCCCACGCCAACAAGCAGTGAGCACCGATGTCGATTGCATCATCGGCAATCAGGCTGCCGCCGTTCAAACAGGTGTAGGCTCCCACCTTGATGGCCGCCTGGGGGCCGGTTGCGATGCACGTAAGAGCATAGGCGCCGCTGCCTTCTTCCATCTCAAGGCCCGGCTGCATCGCTGAGTAGAAGGCGGCGAAAATATAGCTGGTCTCGATGTAGACATTCGGCCCGAGCCGAATGTTCTCCGGCAGAGGCCGGGGGAACCAGTCGTACGCGAGATGGTCGTTTCGCCAGGTCATGCGTTTCAATCCACGATGCGCGCCGGATTGCCGGCGACGGTGCGGCCAGCAGGCACGTTCGCCGTAACCACGGCTCCGGGAGCGATCACAGCGCCCGCCGAGATTCGAACGCCCTTGAGGATGGTTGCGTTGTACCCGATCCACACGTCGTCTTCAATTTCGATGGGCCGGGCCTCGATGAGCGGTCTTCGCGACCGGTCTCCGCCGGGGGAAACGGCGACTGAATCCAGCAGGCGGGCGCCGGGCGTCAGCGGGTGAAAATCGGAATCGGCGATGGTCACGCCACCGGCTATAAAAACCCGCTTCCCGATGACGATACGGACGCTACAGGCCAGGCTGGCGTTGGCGATCCAGGAATCGTCGCCAATCTCGACGATCGCACTCTCTTCCACGGCGAAGGACGTCCTCCACAGGGTTACGTTGACGCCCGTGCGCAAACCAACCGGCGCTTTCGTGCGGAAGTAACGAAAGCAGGCGCCCGAGTCGATGCGCGTGTTCTCTCCGGCGACGATATTTTGCGGCAGGGGACCCGGATACAGGTCGCCCTCAAGCGCCTTTCCGGGCGTCAACAGAGGCAGCGGCTCGACGATCATAACCCCACCTCGGCGAGCATTTTGGCCAGGACTTTGTTACTGTCAAAAGCCTCTTCGGCGATCTCTCGCGCGGCCGAGGCGTTCCGTTCGGGATCGCGTTCGATTTCGCGAAGCGCGGCCAGCGCCGTCTCAGAATCGCTGAACGCGAATAATCCGGCGCCAGTCGGAAGAAATGCCGACCAACCCGTGTCCTGAGTGACGACCGGCCGTCCTGAGGCGAGGTAACACGCGGAGCGGCACGAGAACCAACCCGTCTTGGCCTGGACGTAGGTATGCTTCGCGACGGAGAATTCGGCGCGCGAGCGGCGAATAAAGCGCTGGTAAGATGCCATATCCGGGGCCACAGCCTGGGCGCTCAAGACGCGCCATCCTCGCTTCTTCACGACTTCAGCGGGAAAGGGATCGCCGTTGGTCTGGCCGACCGCGACCTCAAAACGGAGATCCATCAACTCTTCCGGAATGTGAAGAAACCGCATAAACTCGGCGTTCTTCTGGCCCCACTTCCGGCCGCAAAATTCGAGTTCCTTGCACGCGCTCCAGTTGAAGACGCTGGTAAAAGCGCCTTCGCCTGGGAGCGGAGTCTTGGGCCAATGCTTCAAAACGACCGGCTGCCGGGTCCGGACCCAGCGCCGTCCACCGGAGGGCACTTCGCAACCGCGCCCGCCGACATTTTCGCCGAACGTAAAGTGGTGCGTGTGATTCACCATCATCTCCGGAAGCGACGAGTAGCCCCCGAAGAGGCTCTTTCCGGTGGCGGCCTGCACTTGCGTGAACATGGGGTCGGTATCGAGAAGCACTCGAATGGGAATCGCGGCGTACTCTTCGCGCAAAGGCGTCGAGCAGGACACATTGATGAAGACGTCCGCGGCGGCGCAGAATTGGCGGACCGCGTCTTCCGTCATCCCGAAACACTTGCTGCTGACAACATCCCGATACGCCCAGTTGCGCTCCATCCCGAAGCGCGCCATCGCCGCCGCGAGATATTTGACGTTTGATTCGCAGCTATACTCGCCTGAAGCATCCTGAAATATGGGCCACTGATAGGTGTCCTCCAAATACAGAACATCGTGTCCGAGTTCGCGAAGACCGAGAGGATACTGTATGTAATCCCACGTGACTCCGCCCGCAGGAAGCAACCCGATGTATCCGGTCACGACGATTTTGCGGCGGTTTTGCATGGAACTACGACGCTGCGCTCAAGACGCGCGCCGTCGATTCGGCCAGTTCCAATCGCATGTCGCAGCCACGAAGCGTGCCGAGACGATGAGCGATCATAAATACGGTTCGCCCGCGCATCAGGCGCTCCATGGCCTCCATGATGCCGGCCTCTGTGTGCGAGTCCACGGAGCTGGTTGGCTCGTCGAGCAAAAGAATCGGCGCATTCTTGAGGAATGCGCGGGCAATGGAAATCCGCTGCCGTTCTCCTCCGGAGAGGCGCATACCGCGCTCGCCGACTTCCGTCTCATAGGCGTCCGGCAGGCTCATGATGAAGTCGTGCGCATTGGCGGCCCGGGCCGCGCTGACGATCTCATCGTGATGAGCGCCCGGCCGGCTATAGGCGATGTTTTCGGCGATGGTGGTGGAGAACAGGATCGGCTCCTGCATGACGATGGCGAATTGGTCGCGCAGGTCGCGAAGGCGATAGTGCCGAAGATCGACATCATCGAGCAAAATCGCGCCCGAGGTTGGGTCGTAAAAGCGAGTCAACAGGCTGATGAGGGTCGTCTTCCCGGCGCCGGTCGGTCCTTGAATCCCCACGCGCGTCCCAGGCGGAATATCGAGGTTCAGCTCCCGCAGAATAGGCCGATTCGGTTCATACCCGAAGCTCAAGTGATCCAGCCGGAAATGGCCCCGTGAGCGGATCAGATGACGAGCGTTGGGCCGCTCGGGAACTTCGGGCAACTCATCCAAAAGCGCAAGGGCCCGGTTGGCGCTCACCAAACCGGATTGAAGATCCGCCGACTTTTTGCTCATCGTCTTCAGCGGCTCGTAGATTTGCGCCAGATAAGCCATAACGACCAATAGCTCGCCCGTCGTGAGCATGCCGGCCTTGGCATGCAACACTCCAATCACGAGCGCAATCGCGGTTCCCGCCGCGATCGTCACGCCGACCGCGAGATCGAAGCTTCCCTGAATCCGGGCCAGATCAACTTGGCCCATGAGCCTTTTTTTGGAACGGCTCACAAACCGCGCCTGCTCGTGGTCTTCCCGTCCGAACGCCTTCACCACGCGCACCGAAGACAAGACTTCCTGCACCACCGACATCGCCGAGCTGTCGAGATCCTTGACCTCGTACCAACGGTCGCGCAGCCGCCGGTTGAACCTACGGGTGATCCAGTAGAGGACCGGGCAGACCGACATTGCCACGGCCGCCAGTTGCCGGTCGATCCTGGCCGTCACGATCACCATTCCGACCAGAGTGAGAGCTGAAACGCCCAACGGGATTAGGCCGTTGATCAATACGAACTGCAACGATTGCGCATCGTACTGAATGCGGTAGACAGAGTCGGTGGCGCCGGCGCGGTCGTGGTAGGCGAGGGACAAACGCTGCGCATGCTGGAACAGGGCCGCCCGGAGATCAAGAGACAGCTTTTCGCCGAGCCAGGTCTGAGCGAGCCATGCGAGAAGGCCCTGGACATACATCAGAAGCGTGATCGCGATCAGCAAGGCAGCCACGAACGCCAGACTCACGGGCAGCGAGAAACGCCCGGCCCAGGGCATCGGGTGATTTCCGATGACGGAATCCACCGCGATTTTCAGCGGCAGCGGAGCCAGGAGCGCGAGTGGAATCGCCGTCAGCGCGAGAAGAAAAGTCATCGCCGCCTTCAGCCGGTAGGGGCGCACAAAGGTCCACAGCCGTGGCCAGGCGTGTTGGACTGACTTCATCGTGAGTTCTCCTCGACTGCCGCTAACGCATCGAGCGCCGCGCTGGAAGCCAGCGAGCAGTCACGATAGATCCAGAAGGCAAACGCGAGCGCGCTGGCGGCCCCGATCAGCGCGGCCGCCACGCCATCCGCACGAGCCGCCACGATGGAAAGTGATAGCAACAAAACCGCCGAAAGCGCCACCCACCAGCTCATAATCGGGCGGATGCCCCAACGAAGCAATTGCTTGCCGGCGCCGTGCTCTTCCAGGCCGAGACAGACCCGGGCGTTGCCCGCCAAACCTCCGCGAACCTCCAGATCCCAATTGTCGAAATCGCCCCCGCGTCGGGCGAAGCCGCGCCGCGACACTGCCGATTCGAACAACGCCAGCCACTCCTGCGCGGACCGCCATTGCTCGCTCCACATCTCTCGCTTTTGAACGCGCGGCGCGATGCATCGCCATGGCATTCTGCGCCGTAAGGGAGTTAGCCCGAATTCGGTCCGCCCCCACAAGCGTGCGATCGGCTGGACCACGAACAGCATGCCGGTCAAGGCAAAAGCGCGAAGTCTTGCGAGCGGCGTTCTTGGCTTGCTGGGGAATTCGGCGCGGCGCGCGGACGCGAGCGCCTGAGCCAACGGCAGCGCGAGCGCGGCCGCAAACAGTGGCGCAACAGCCAACAACGGCCTGCTCAGCATTCCAAGCGCCGAGACTGCTCCCAGGACAAGGACAACCAGATACCATTCCGGCATCTGTACGAGGCTCTGGATCAGGCCAGGCCCGGGCTCATACAAAGACTGAAAGGGGGCGCTGCCCCACGCGCCTTGGTACACGCGGCCGCGCCGGCCCACGTGACGCAAGACGCCCGGTCCATAAACCCGGCCCTGCCATGAGAGATGTCCGGCCGCGTTGTACTTCCGCGGCCATTTCTTCTCCAGCAGAGCCTCCGCGCGCCCATAGCCCTTTTGCTGCTTCCAATACGCCTGGAGCGAGTTGCGGCGGTGATGCCACACCATCGCCGCGGGCGCGAAACCAATCATGCCGATCTGACGCAGGCGCCAGCAGGCGTCGACGTCGTCACCGGCCGTGCGGAAGATCGGATCGAAGCCGCCAATCTCCTCCAGCGCCTCTCGCCGGACCGCGAAATTGCATCCCGGAATATGCTCTGCAATTTCGTGAGTCAACAAAACGTGGATGGGACCGCCGGGCGCGTTGGCCACGCACTCGGCAACCGGTCCGTCGCCGGGGGGCGGAATATTCGGCCCGCCGATCGCGACATGCGACGTGCGCTGGAACGCCGAAGCGAGATAGTGAAGCCAGTGCGGATCGGGATAGGCATCGTCGTCGATGTATGCGACGATTTCTCCGCTCGCCGCTTTCATGCCTATGTTGCGAGCCGCGCTGAGGCCGCTGTTGGTTATGCTGATGAGGCGCACCTCCGGAAAGGACGCGGCGATTTCCGGCGTGCGATCTTTCGAGCCATCGTCCACAACAATTACTTCAAAGCTCGGATAATCCGATTTCAAGACTTCGGAGATGGTTTGGCGAATCGTGCGTTCGCCGTTGTAACTGCAGATTACGACGGACATGCTGGGCCAGGCTTCGCTTGCGGGGAATGGGTTTGTAGGAAATGGCGCATCCCGGTACGCGTTCTCGACCGCGTGCAGCGCGGGTTTCGGACGGCGGTCCCGTGTAGTCAATCCGAAATCCCAATCGTCGATCTCGAAGCCCCCACGCGACCATTCATCCGTCCAGGCGAAAACGAATGCGCCGCAGCATCCACTCGAGAAGACCGTTCGAATCTGCCAGGCGAGCGCCGCCGCCTGATTGCCCATTCCGTTCCGGCGGCTGTCGAGTCCCACTTCGGCCAATAGGAGTGGACGGTTGCCGGCGAGGATTTGTAGCCGCGCCAGATAGGCCTCCAGACGATCCTGCCGCTCCAGATAAACGTTGAAGGAGAAGAAGTCGAGGAAGTCGAGATCCAAATACTCGGTTGTTGGAAAATTCACGTACGTGACCAGCGTCGTAGGATCTTCCTCCTTCGACGCTAGATACAAGCGCCTTAAGAACCTCTCGATCTTCTTTTGTCCATGCCAGCGGACGATCGACGCCGGTATTTCATTCCCGATCGTGTAACACAAAACGGCGGGATGCCCAGCAACGGAGCGAAGCGCCTTTCGCACACGCATCTCGATAGCCTCGGCCGTTTTCGAGTTCTCGAGAAATGCGATGTGTTGCTCCCATGGAATCCCCAGCATCACGCGAAGTCCATGCCGCCAGGCAGCGTCCAGAACCCAAACGGGAGGCACAGTGTAGGTTCGAATCGCATTGATGCCGTGGCCGGCCATGCAGGCGAAATCGCGCTCCACGGTTGCAAGATTGCCGTACTGGCATCCGTGCTCATCCGGCTGGAAGGGACCGTAGGTCACGCCTTGCAGATATAACTTCTGTGACCCGCTAAACAGAAACTTGCCTGCAACGCGCGTGCGTTCTTTCGATTGTCGCCCGCGGGGTAAATCGAGTATCTGAGTTGAAAGTTGATCGCGGGTAGCCGTCGCCATCCGATGTTTCAAACCGCCCGCGCCACAGCCCTTTGCTCGCTGCTGTGCCATCGCCACGCGGTCTCAACGATGTCTTCAAGTCGGGTGAATCGCGGTTTCCATCCCAGGAGCTTGCGTGCTCTATCGGCTTTGGCCACGAGGACCGCGGGATCGCCGGGACGCCGCCGGCACACACGCGCCGGCACAGGGCGGCCCGACACTCGCTGGATCGCACGTTGAATGTCGAACACCGAATGCCCGATGCCCGTACCGAGATTTATCGCGGTCGATTGGCCCCCGCGCGCCAGATAGGAAAGCGCGCGTACGTGAGCTAAGGCCAGATCGCATACGTGCACATAGTCGCGCACCGCGGCGCCATCCGGAGTGTCGTAATCGGCGCCGAAGATTTTCAGAGGGGGAGATCCGCACTGAGCGGCGCGGATCGCCAGCGGAATGAGGTGCGTCTCCGGATCGTGGCACTCGCCGATCTCGCCCTCTGGATCGGCGCCGGAAGCGTTAAAGTACCGGAGACAGACAAATCGAATTTCATGCGCCTTTCCGTACCAGCCGAGCGCGCGTTCCACAAACAGCTTGGATTCCCCGTATGGATTCACCGGCGACTGGGGATGGTCTTCATCGATCGGAATCGTTTGCGGCACGCCGTACGTGGCGCAAGTAGAGGAAAACACCACGTACTGTATTCCGCAATCTATGATTGCGTGCAACAGGCTTAACGCATTGGCGACATTGTTGTGGAAATACTTGCGGGGCTGCTCCATCGATTCGCCGACATATGCGTTCGCCGCGAAATGGATGACGCCTTCAATCCGGTGGCGGTCGATGACAGTTTTGACCAGCTTCTGATCAGCTATGTTGCCTTCCACCAGGGGACCCCATTGGACCGCCCACCGGTGGCCGGAGCTCAGATTGTCCAACACTACCGGCTCAAACCCGTGGGCCGCAAGAGCCTTCGCAGTATGACTTCCGATATAACCGGCCCCGCCGGTAACTAAGACACGTTTCAATGACATTTCGCATTCTCCAGACATAGCTGGGACGGCGGCGCGCCCCGCGGCTCTCGGGGCGACCTGCATCCCTTTGGTTGGCGTCAGCGCCTTCGCGACGATTCGGTCAACGGCGACTCAAGACTTTAGAGATTCCCGCCCGGCTTGAGTGTTCGCGTCTATCGTTGCTCCAGAAAAACCGAGCCGATTCACGAGGGCCGTGAATCGCGCACCTGGCTTGCCGGATAGTGGATTTGCTCGAACGAGGATAAGCAGCCTAACGTGGGACTAAGAAATCTCCTACTCTTGACATACGTTCCCTGGAGATAGCATCCTGATTGCCACTCCCGAGGACACCAGATTCAATTAGGAAAAATTAAGTAACATCTTTTGTCTCGGTAGTTTCTACTAAGAGCCAGGGTCTGTCGAAGAAGTTCTTACAGTGCGGACTGTATGGACGCAGTCGATCGCTGCTGATCTCGTTGAAGCTCACATCAGACCCACACTTTTCCGGCCCGAGGAGGCGGGCTGAGAGCCTGCCCACAAGACGCCGCACTGCCTGCCTCATACTACTTCAGCGCCGCCTTGGCGGCTGAGGCGACTTCAGGCTCATGATCGGCGGCGAGCTTGGTCAATACTGCCCGCGCCGCGGCGCGCGCGGGCTTCTGCCCGCGGACGCTTTCTCTTAGATCTTGCGCCAGTGTGAGCCGCTCCGCCGCCGTGAGGTCGCCCAGCGGAAGGGCGGCAAGCTGCTCCGCCGTCCAGGACGTCCGATAGTATCCCTCGCCATCCGCGTTCCAGTAAACCCAACTCGGGCAACTTTGCAGCCCCACGGGCCGCGCTGGTGAATCAACCACCATACATTGTTTCGCGCCGGCCGCGCGCCAGCACACAGGAACCGGCAGTGGCCCAGAAACGTGAATTTCCAGCCGCGCCGCCGCTCCTTCGCATTTCACCCTGCCGCTCACGCGTGGCGTCCCTGTCGTATCCAGCAGCGTGTGCATGGCCGCCGACGGATCCAGACCGCTCGTGCGCCGCAAGTCCGCCTCAAAATCGGCCGTCGATGCATTGGCGAAACGATGTTCTTGCAGATACGCCCTCGCCGCGGCGCGCACCTTGTCCTCTCCCAGCCACTGTTCGAGCGCCAACAAAACCGCCGCGCCCTTGTCGTACACCATCCGGTTATATACATCCTTCGATTTTTCCCGGTTGGGCGGCTCCACACGCACCGGGCGCGTGCGCGGCGAATCATCCACTTTCATGATCCGGTCGCGCTCCCCGATCGCCAACAGGTGAGCGCGTTCCGGGATCTGCTCCTGGTCCATGATCTTCTGTGAGATCCAGGTGGCGAATCCTTCGCTCAGCCACACGTCCGCCCAGCTTGCCTGCGTCACCAGGTCGCCGAACCACTGATGGCCGAGCTCATGCGCCTCCAGATACCGCAGCGCCGAGGTGCGGCCGCGCGTCTCCGTTCCCGGCGCCATCAACAGCTCGCGCGCCAGATATGTGATCAGTCCTGGGTTCTCCACCGCCCCGAACGGAGAATCCGCCACTGCTAGCTCATCCAGTTTGCCGAAAGCGTACGGAATGCCGGTATAGGCTTCGAGCTTCGGCAGCACCTCCGCAGTCGCCTCCGCCGCGGCCTTTCCTTCTTCGGCCCGTCCTCTTGGGGTGAGCACGCGAACCGGCGTTCCCTCGCCAACCTTGCCGCCCTCATACGCGCTGAATGGCCCGACCGCGAAGGCCACCACCTCGGAAGCGATGGGCGGGGTGGCGGCGAAGCGGAATAGGGTCCAATCGCCCGCGTCGGGAGTCTCCTCCATCTCGAGCCCGTTTGAAAAGGCCCGGTTGCCCGCCGGCGTGCGGATCGAGAGCGCCCACGGCGTTTTGAATCGCGGCTCGTCGAAGCAGGGAAGCGCCCTACGCGCCTCGACCGGCGTGAACGTCGTGTAGACGTACCACTCGCCGTCCACTCTCCGCCGGTACGCTCCGAGCGCCTGCCTTTCGTCCAGCCTTCCCTGATATCGGATGGTCACCTCGGCCCGCCCAGGCCCGATGGACGCGTCCGGCTGGACCCCCAAAAACTCGTTCCCCACCGCCTCTACTCGAGCCGTGCGCTTCTGGCCACCGAACTCTACCCAAGCCTCGCGGGGCGTCAAATCCCGCGCGTTCATCCAAATTACCGAGGCCGGTTTGTGCAGATCTACTTCAATGGTCGCCGTGCCTTCGAAGGACCCGAGGTTGGGGTCGATGCTAAGCTCGACCGTGTGCTTCAGGGGGACGACATCGTCGGGAAGCCGAAAGGCCGGAGGGGACGGAAGCGCGCCGAAGACTGCCGGAGCCACCAAGAGGAGGGCAGTCATCGATCCCCGGCTCGCGAGCCGCAGACCCCCCCGAAGTTTATCCATCGTCCTAGTTTAACCATCAGAAACGCCCAGGGTTAGCGCCCGTTTCCGGGCCATGATCCGTCCGTACGCTTGATCCCGCCCTTACGGGCGGGCTGAAGCCCTGGCAGGTTGCATCTTGGCATACAATTCGCGCATCATAGAAAAGGAGCAACTAAACATAGACTATGGCTTCTGACAAAACCCTGACCTTTACCGACGCCGCATTCGATCAGGATGTGCTCAACTCGGACCTGCCCGTTCTGGTGGACTTTTGGGCGCCCTGGTGCGGTCCCTGCCGGGCGATGTCGCCTACAGTGGACGCTGTGGCGGCAGACTACGAGGGTAGGATCAAAGTCGGTAAACTCAACACCGACGAGAATCAGGCTACCGCGATGCGCTATCAGGTCCGGGGCATCCCCACGCTGCTGCTGTTCAAAGGCGGGCGCGTTGTGGATCAAAGGGTCGGCGCCATGCCGAAGGCTGAACTTGTAAAAATGCTCAGCCCGCATGCCCCCGAGAAAGCGCCTCAGGCAGCCGAAGCGCCCGCCGAAGTAAAGGTGGCTTCCTAAGCCCGTTCCAGATACGCCATTTCCGACGTCGATACCCGAATTTTCTCGCCTTCGCTGATAAACGGCGGCACTTGTACGACCAGTCCCGTCTCTAGCTTCGCGGGCTTGGTAACGTTCGATACCGTGGCGCCCTTCAGGCTCGGCTCAGTCTCCACCACCGTCAGGTCCACCGTGGGCGGAAGCTCGACGCTCATCGGCTTGCCCTCGTAAAATTCCACGTTTACCTTCAGGTTCGGAATCAGGAAGTTGGTCGAGTCGCCGAGTAGATCTTTGGTCAAGTGCATCTGCTCGAACGACTCGGTGTTCATGAAATAAAAGTACTCGCCGTCGTCGTAGAGATACTCCATCTCGTGCTCGTCCAGGGCCGCTTTCTCCACGCGATCTTCCGAGGAAAACCGGTGCTCGATCATCGTCCCGGAGCTTAGCTTGCGCATCTTCACCTGGACGAACCCGCGCAGGTTTCCGGGCGTCCTGTGCTCCATCTTGAAAATGGAGTAAAGCTCATTGTTGAACTTGATCACCATCCCGGGACGCAGTTGAGTTGCTGAAATCATAGGAGATATCCCAGTTTAACAGGGCTTACGCGCGCCGCGTTCCGTACGACTTGGTCCTGCGCCGATGAGCGTTCCGCTTACTCCTGCTCCAGAACTTTTCGGATGCTCAGCAGCTCCGCGCGGCGCTCCTTGCTCACCTCCGGATATTCGAGCTTGAGCTTCGCCAGGCTTTGATAGATCAGGAACGCGACCAGCAAGCGGCAATACGGCTTCTGGTCGGCGGGCACGATGTACCATGGCGCCCACTTCGTGCTGGTGTGGTTGATACAGTCCTCGTACGCTCCCATGTATTTGCGCCAGAGGCGGCGGTTCGTCGCGTCCTCCGTCGAAAACTTCCAGTTCTTGGCCGGGTCGTCGATCCGCTTGAGCAGTCGCTGCCGCTGCTCCTCCTTCGAAACGTTCAGAAAGATCTTGAGCACGACGATGCCGTTCTCCGACAAGTATTTCTCGAAGTTGTTGATCTGCTCGAAGCGGCGCCGCCAGATCCCACCGCCCTTCACCGAGGACGGCAGTTGCTGCTTCTCCAGATATTTCGGATGCAACCGCACCACCAGCACTTCTTCGTAGTAGGAGCGATTAAAAATCCCGATGTGTCCGCGTTCCGGGAGAGCCTTCGCGTGCCGCCAGAGAAAGTCGTGGTCGAGCTCTTCGGCCGATGGCTGTTTGAAGCTGGTCACGCTGCATCCCTGCGGATTGATGCCGGACATCACATGCTTGATGGTCCCGTCTTTGCCCGCCGCATCCATCGCTTGCAAGTTGATCAACAAGGCATAGCGGTTCTGCGCATACAGCTTGCTCTGAAATTCCGAAAGCAGCTTGATGCCTTCCTGAAGACGTTCCTCGGCCTCCTCCTTGCCGAAGGCCCGGCCTTGTTTCCAACTGGTGGCGAAGTCCTTAGCCAGCTTTATCTTCTCGCCGGGGGGCGCGATTAGACGATCGAGGAGCTTTGTCTCAGAGAAGTCTTTCGGCATTGTTGGAATTATCGCGCCGCCGGCGGGGACATCCTCAAGGTCCGATGAAGGAGGCCGGCGGAGGACGCATTATTTTCGGCCATGACGAGTGCGAGCATGGACCATTACGACCGGTTCAGCATCGTTCCTTCTGGAGGGAACGAATTGATTTCAACAAGGACCGCCATTTGGCTGATGGTTCTCGCCGCCGCCATTGTTGCCGCGGTCGCCTTCCTTCTGCCGCCGATACCGCAGCCGCAGTGGTATCACATGTTCGCCGACCAGCGCGCTTTTTTCGGCATTCCGAATTTTAATGACGTGGTTTCCAATCTTCCCTTCGCCGTCGTCGGATTGTGGGGTCTCGCGTTCGTGCTCCGGTTTGACGGCAAGCAGGGTCGAACACATTTCCTCGACAATCGGGAGCGTTGGCCGTATGCCGTCGTCTTCGCCGGACTTCTTCTCACCGCGTTCGGTTCCGCTTACTATCACGTGCAGCCGCGCAACGAGACGCTGGTGTGGGACCGGTTGCCGATGACGCTCGTGTTTATGTCGCTTCTGGCGGCGATCGTCGCCGAGCGCATCAGCTTGCGGGCTGGTTTCTGGTTATTGCCAATACTTCTGGCGATCGGCGTGATCAGCGTCTTGCAGTGGCGGGTGAGCGAACAGCGCGGCGCCGGCGATTTGCGTTTTTACGCCGCCGTACAGTTGTTCGCCGTCGTGTTTCTCCTGATCGCGCTTTTCCTCCGCTCGCGCTACACGCGAGGACGGGATTTAGCGTTTATCGCGGGCTTTTACGTTCTTGCGAAGATCCTGGAGGCGCTCGACAGGCCGATTTTCGAGCTGGGGCACATCGTGAGCGGGCACACGCTAAAGCATCTGGCCGCGGCGTGCGCCGGCTACTGGATTCTGCGAATGCTGCTGAAGCGGCAGCCCGTCGATGCTATCCATGCGGTACAGACAGGCTCTCGCGCGGAGGAACCGCCGCGCGAATTCGTTGGGAGAAGTCCGGAGCGTTATCGGCCGCTCCAGCCGCGTCGTTGATCCGCGACCGCGGGCGGAGTTCTTCGAAGGGCAGCGCCGTATCCACCAGGCCCATGCCGTAGAGGTAGCTATCGATGAGCCCGTTGAGAATATATCGAAAATCGATGCGCCTCGGCTTGCCGGCGATCCTTGCGTAGCGCACGATGTTGACGGTGCAACTGTTCGTCAGAAGATTGTAGAATTCCGGCCGGTCGGCGAGTTGGTTGATTCGTTCCAAATAAATCTGGAAGAGCTGGCGCGCTCTCTCAGGCGTCGTCCGGATGTGATACAGATAGACCTTCTCGCGTCGGAAATTAGTTCGCACGCGCACAAGATCGCGTTCATCGCCGACGACATAAATCAATTCGAATTGCTTGAAGAGCGAGGGGATTGGCTCGAAGCCCCTGCCCACTTCCGGCCGCGTTTCGATCGAGATGCATAGCGGAGGCGCGTTGTCGAAATTGAAGCTGAGAAATGTATGCGCCACGGGGCCAGCCATGAAGTAGGAAACAAAGAAATCGATCGAGGTCAGGTGCGAGATCGACACCTCGCGCTCCTGGTAACGGACCGTGAAGTCGTGCCGCGTGCGGTAGTCGAAATCTCGGACGCCGGTAATGCGCACGCGGTCGCCGTCGATGAACGCCCGCGGCATCACCGCCACCTCCGGCCGCCACGGGCGATCATGCGTGGGGCGGAGAGAGAGAAACCAAGCGAGCACGCACAGAAACGCTCCGGCAAAGAGCAACAGCGCGCGCCGGCTTCTGGCCAGCCACAAAGCCCAGATACTAAAAGCCGCGAAGGCTGCGGCCAACACCAGCCGTGCCCACGGCCACGGCAGATTTGAATAATAGATGGCCAAGGTCGCCCAAGTGGCGATTACAACCTTGCAAAGAAAGCCAAACCCGCCGAGCAGCCACCTCAAGGGCTTGACGAGCCATGATGCCGGCATTTGTCTCAGACCGGAGATGCAGCGAAGCGAGGCAAGGCCGTATTTCATTTAATGTGGGGCCTGCCTTTTAGGCTGCCGGCCAGACCCCACAGCCTGCCATTTTTTAAATCCCCAGCGGGTCCTCACCGTTCTCAAATAGTGCGCGCATGGATCGGACAACTCCCACCTCCTGGCATGCCCTTTCCTCCAACGAAGCGCTCGCACGCCTTGACAGTAACGCCCAATTCGGCCTCACCGCCGACGAGGTCTTGCGCCGTCTGCACGAATACGGCCGCAACCAACTGCCGGAAGGACGCAGGAGGGGGCCGCTTATGCGGTTCCTATCGCAATTTCACAACGTTCTGATCTATGTCCTCCTCGCAGCCGGGTTCGTCAAACTGATGCTCAATCTCTGGCTCGACGCCTCGGTGATTCTGGGCGTCGTCGTGATAAACGCGCTGCTCGGATTCCTTCAAGAGGGCAAAGCGGAGAAGGCTTTGGATTCCATCCGCAACATGCTGTCGCCGGAGGCAAGAACCTTGCGCGATGGCGAGCCTCGCATGATCCCCTCCGAGGAGCTGGTTCCCGGCGACATCGTGCTTCTCGAATCGGGCGACAAAGTTCCCGCCGACCTTCGGCTTATCGACATTAAGAATCTCCGCACGGAAGAGGCGGCGCTTACCGGCGAGTCCGTGCCGATCGACAAATCCACGGACCCCGTAGCCGAAAAAGCGACCGTTGGCGATCGGAAAGGAATGGCGTTCTCCGGAACGCTTGTCGCCTCCGGGCGCGGAACCGGAGTGGTGGTCGCGACGGGCGCGGAAACGGAATTGGGCCGCATCAACCAAATGATGGCCGCGGTCAGCTCGCTCGAGACGCCGCTGCTGCGCCAGATCAAGAAGTTCGGCTACGCCATCACCGTGGTGATCGTGGTGGTGAGCGCTTTGGTATTCGTGTATGGCAAATGGGTGCGGCACATGCCGTTCGTGGACATTTTCCGGCCGGTGGTCGGCATCGCTGTTTCCGCCATTCCCGAAGGTTTGCCTGCGCTCATCACCGTCACGCTGGCGATAGGCGTTCAGCGCATGGCGCGGCGCAATGCCATCATCCGCCTTCTTCCGGCGGTGGAGACTCTTGGCTCGGTATCGAGAATTTGCTCGGACAAAACCGGCACGCTCACGCTCATGGAGATGATGGTGGTCTCGGCCGTCACGGCGGATTCCGCATACACTGTCACCGGCCAAGGTTACACGCCCGAAGGCGAAATTCTGAAAGACGGAGTGACGGCCGGCGGAGATCCGGTTCTGAAGCTCATGGGCCGCGTCTCCGCGTTGTGCAACGACGCGAAGCTGGCGGAGAAAGACGGAGCATGGACGGTGGAAGGCGATCCCACCGAAGGCGCGCTCTATCCGTTCGCCGCGAAAATCGGGGTAGAAAGTCGAGACGAACAGGCCGCCTATCCTCGAATCGACGCCATCCCGTTCGAATCGGAGCACAAGTTCATGGCGACGCTGCACCGCGAGGCCGCCGGAAAAGAAATATTGCTGGTGAAAGGCGCTCCGGAAGTCATCCTCGAGCATTGCGACCGGCAACAGACGCAGGGCGGGCCTCAGCCCATCGAGCGAAGCCATTTCCTGGAAGAATCCGACAGGCTCGCCGAGCAGGGGGAGCGCGTCCTGGCCCTGGCATGGATGGAGGCGCCCGCAGTCAAGGCGGGGAGCTTGGGTCCGGCGGATCTCCCGAAAAACCTCGTCCTGCTCGGATTAATCGGGCTGCTGGATCCACCGCGCCAGGAAGCCATCGAAGCCGTCAAGGAGTGTCATCATGGCGGCATTCGCGTCACGATGATCACCGGCGATCACAAGATTACCGCCGCGGCCGTCGCGAAAATGCTGGACATAGGCGATGGGAGGACGGCCGTCAGCGGCGCCGAGATCGAGGAAATGGACACGGCTACTTTGGAAGAACGAGTCCGCGACGTGGACGTTTTTGCGCGCGCCAGCCCTGAGCACAAGCTCCGGCTGGTGAAGGCGATCCAGGCGAATAAGCAGATCGTGGCGATGACCGGCGACGGCGTGAACGACGCGCCTGCTCTCAAGAAAGCCGACATCGGCGTCGCGATGGGAATCAAAGGGACCGAAGTGACCAAAGAGGCCGCCGGAATGGTGCTCGCCGACGACAACTTCGCCTCCATTACGGCCGCCGTCAAAGAAGGGCGCACCGTCTACAACAACATCGAGAAAGCGATCCTGTTCATGCTGCCGACGAACGTGGCGCAGGGCCTGGTTATCCTGGCAGCAATTTTTCTGGGCTTTACCGCGCCGATCACGGCTCCCCAGATCCTGTGGGTGAACATG
>DASQJB010000142.1:0-16768 GCA_035631295.1 Bryobacteraceae bacterium
CATACCGCTTGACACGAAGCAAACAGGTGCGCCTAGTGCGGTAAATCTGCACGCTGGGTGCGACGTGGCGGGGACTGGAAACGGGTCTACGGCCACTCCTAAACGGGCACGAAGAGGGAAACCTCGGATACAAGCCAAGGAGAAGCCTACGGGGCACCGCGCCAGTCCTCGACCCTAGGGGTGTAGTTTCCGGAAGCCCGTTTTGCGACCAGAACCGTGCTCAGCTTGGTGCTCGCGTTTTCAGTAACGCCTGCGCAACAAAGCTGCATACACAAGAAACGAGATCGTGGAAACCAGGATGGAAAATGGCCCAAGACTTTCCGTATGTGCGAGACTGAGCGCGCTACGCCTACTCTGAATCGCGAAAAGAACGACGAAGATTAGCACCAACGCAAGCTGGCCCAAAGCTGCACTCATGACTATTCGACAAGGCCAAGCTAAACGTGAAAGAAGACGCACCGGGAACGCGAGGGCAATCGGAACGCCGACGGAATCCGTCCCAGCACGGAAAACGTCCCGTATCACGACGATTTCCAAGGCTCGCGGCAATTTAACGTCGGCTTGGCCCATATGCGCTTTGAGTAGCGCGGCACGCGAAGGTAAAGCACTGTAAATCAGAAAAACCAGCAGCGCTGCATTGCCTGCAGCGAGCCCAGTGGCGGCAAAAAGAAGTCGCTGGAGGACGCCCCCGCAACCATTGTTGGCGCGATCCCTGGGAGATCCGCGCCTATCGGCTGATAAGGGCACAGGATCATCCTAACGCCGATTCGTGCGCGCTGGAGGACTGCCGCAACTGCCGACTTCGGAAGGATGATGGCAGCCCGTTGGCAAACCTATTCGACGGCCGA
The DNA here is from genome assembly GCA_035631295.1 of Bryobacteraceae bacterium. GTDB lineage: Bacteria > Acidobacteriota > Terriglobia > Bryobacterales > Bryobacteraceae > Palsa-187. Next base: position 849 of record DASQJB010000142.1, read on the forward strand.
GCCCCAGCCGCGGCGGGAAAGATCCCAGAAGATGGTTAACAGTCCTGCGGCGCCGAGGGCGAGCAGAGCGAGCGCGGGAGCAATCTCATGCAGCAGCAGCTTGCCTACGCCGAACAGGATTCCGTAGATGAGTGCGCAGCCGGCGGCCCAATCGAGGAGGTTGGATAAGCCATCTTGGGCGGGCTTTATTTCCGGCGCCAGATTCGCGATGGGTCGCCACCCTGCGGCGGAGGGACGGGTGCGGCGGTAGAACTTGAGCAACACTTCCTTCGGCTCGGGCGCAGTAAGAAACGTGACGGAGAGCCAAACCGCCGTGGTGGTGATGACGGTGATAATCATTAGCCAGGCGAAATCTATGGGCTTGTCGGTATCCAGCCTAAAACCGAGTTGCAGCGTGAATGAAACCACGAATGCGGCGATCATGGCTGAGACCTCGCTCCAGGCGTTGATTCGCCACCAATACCAGCGCAGCAGCAGAACGCCGCCAGTGCCCGCGCCGGTCACGAGAAGCAGCTTCCACGCGCCTGCGATGGAATCGAGATACAAAGTTACAACGGCGGATGCCAGCGTCAGAAACACCGTAGCGATGCGAGATGCGGCCACATAGTGTTTCTGGGACGCGTCAGGACGCAGGAAGCGGCGGTAGAAATCGTTCACCAGGTAGCTCGCGCCCCAATTGAGCTGCGTGGCGATGGTGGACATGAAGGCGGCCGCGAAGGCGGCGATCATCAAGCCGCGCAGCGAAGCCGGCAGCACGCGAATCATCACCAGGATGTAGCCAGTCTCCGGTTTTGCGAGACCGGGAAACAGAATGAGCGACGCCAGCGCCGTCAGAATCCACGGCCACGGCCGGATGGCATAATGCGCGATGTTGAAGGAGAGCGTCGCCAGCAGCGAATGCCGTTCATCACGCGCACTGAGCATGCGCTGCGCGACGTAGCCTCCGCCGCCCGGCTCGGCGCCGGGATACCAGGTGGCCCACCAGTTCAGCGAAATGTATACCAGGAACGCGATCAGCGGCATCCAGGCCGAATTTAAATCGGGGACGAAATTCAGGACGGAGCCTTGCGTTCCGCGCGCCGCATCCACCACGGCGAGCTTCTGCTTCATCGCCTCCATCCCGCCCACGGCGCGCACCGCGAACACAGCGAGCACAATCACCATGCCCATCTTGATTACGAATTGGACCAGGTCCGTCACCAGCACGCCCCACAAACCGGAAAGCGCGGAAATGAACGACGTCAGCGCGATGATGCCGAGGACGATCGCCAAAGCTTGCCTTTCCGTCACGCCCAAGACGAGCGTGAGGATATCCACCATCGCTTTATTGACCCAGCCCAAGATAATGCAGTTGATCGGAATTCCTAAATACAGAGCGCGGAAGCCGCGCAGAAACGCGGCGGGACGGCCGGAATAGCGGATTTCGGCGAACTCGATATCGGTCATCACGCCGGACCTTCGCCATAGCCGCGCGTAGAAAAAGACCGTCAACATGCCGCTGGCGACGAAACACCACCACAACCAGTTGCCCGCGATTCCACCAGCCGCCACCATTCCGGTGACCGCAAGCGGCGTATCCGCGGCGAACGTGGTCGCCACCATCGAAGCTCCGGCGAGCCACCAGGGCACGTTGCGTCCGGAGAGGAAGAACTCGTCCACGCTGGTTCTGGCTCGGGCGCGGTAGTAGAGGCCGACTGCCAGGTTGAACAGGAAGTAGAGCGCGACGACGCTCCAGTCAAGTGGAGTGAGCTTCACAGCAAGAGGCGATTATAGCGAGTCTAAGAGACCGGCCAACAAAATCAGCAGCTTACGGCCGCCAGCCCGGCTAGGCCTGTTTGGTCCGTAATCCGTCTATAAGCGCGGAACATGAACGCAGTCCGCCCTCCAAAACGTCTTCATCACTTTTGGCGGCCCGCAGGGCCATGCGAACACTCCCTGACGGTCGCGGTTCGGTGTAGAAGTGTTGGCGGTCAGCAGCCCACACCGAACCGCGACCGTTAGGGAGCGGACCCGCTACGAACGGATTTCGGTTAAGTATGGGTCTTTCTCGCGGCCGTGCCCGTATATCGGATGGTGCTATGATCCTCGCCGCGGCCATGAATCCGGATGCGCTCGGCGGCGCCCCCGAGGCGATGGTTCGGCTACGGCGCGGCGACCCCGATGCCTTGGGCTCCATCATCTCTCAATACCAGCACCGGTTGTACCGCTATCTCCTGCGGCTGACGAAGAATCCGGCCACGGCCGACGATCTGTTCCAACAAACCTGGGTTCGGGTGATGGAGAAGATCGGACGCTTTGACGCGGCTCGAAATTTCGAGTCCTGGTTGTTTTCGATTGCGCGCAATCTGGCGATGGATCATTTCCGGGCACACCCGATAGAGCCTCTCGATGCAAGAGAGCCAGCCATCAAGACGAGCAGCACTGGGGATGCGCTCGATCAACTGCTGGACTTCGAGCGCAGCGCGATGCTAGCAGAATGCATGAGCAGTTTGCCTGCCATCCATCGCGAGGTGCTCACGCTGCGCTTCGAGGAAGGCATGAAGCTCGAAGAAATCGCGGACGTGGCGGGCGTGCCGCTGTCGACCGTGAAGAGCAGACTGCATCGCGCACTGGAAGGATTGCGGACGAGCATGGAGGAGCGCGTGGCCGGGAGGAGAATATGAGCGAGCATGAATCCGTCCGCGGCTTACTGGCGCTGGCCGCGGCCGGCGTCCTTGATCCGGACGAGCAGGTGCGCGTGGATCGCCATGTTCGCGATTGCGAGGAGTGCCGCCGGAAGGTTGAAACCTGGCAAGCATATGCGCGCGAGCTACATCACCTTCCACAGCCGCAGGCGCCAGCGAGGCTGATGGAACGCACCCGAGATCGGGTATTACAAGAGCGCGGCGGTATTACCGAGCATCGCTGGGAGGATCTCATTCTAGCGGCCCTCGCCTTATTCGCTTGGACGGTGACGCTCTCCGGCTGGCTGGTGCTGCGGATCTTCACGGGAGGGGCGCTCTTGATCATGGGGACAAACTTCCTGCGCCTGGCAACCTGGTCCCTGGTTTCTACCGGGTTGATGTGGATCAGTGCGGCGGCGGCCGCCCTGGTGCTCGGCCGCAAACGCCGCCAATGGAGAAGGATATGAGTCGCTTTCGTGAAGAGCTAACGGTGATTCGCGCCGGCGCCTGGGCGCTGGCCGTGGTTCTGTTCGTGGGCTTGGCGGGTTTTCTGCTGGCCGTGCCTTTGCGCATCGACCCGGAAATGAGGGTCTGGCCGGCGTTAGCGAGGGCAGCCTTTGCGATTTGCCTGCCGCTGGTGTTCGGGATCTACGTGCTGTTGGCCGGCTACGTGTACTCGGACGCGAAGCGCCGCGGCATGCGGTATGTTCTGTGGACACTGCTGGCGCTGCTGATGCCCAGCGCAGTCGGCTTTATCCTGTACTTCATAATGCGCGAGCCGCTGACGCGTTGTCTGCATTGCCAAGGCGTGACGCGCCCCGGGTTCGCCTTTTGTCCGCACTGCGGGAACATTCTCGGACGGTCCTGCCCACAATGCAAGCAAACGGTCGAGCTGGACTGGTCGCATTGCCCGCACTGTGGGGTCTTGCTGAAGACGCCCGCCAATCCACCGGCTCCAGCGGCAGTATGACAGTCAGCTCTCCACTGACTCAGCGCACAGCGCCCGGTCTCGCGCCGGACGGCGCTGTCCGCTGAGGCCGACTCCGCGCTTGCGAACTACGCGGCCGTTGGCTGTGATACGCTTGCCCTACGAAGGAGGGAAAAACCCCATGAAGAAATTTTCGATTTTGTTACTTAGCTCCTGCGCGGCTCTGGCGCAGGCGCCGCAGCAAGGAAAGCAAGCTAAAGCGCCGCCACAACCGATGAGCTTTTTTGTCGCCAGCGCGGGCTCGGGCAAGGGAGCCGATTTAGGCGGACTCGCGGGCGCGGATCAGCACTGCCAGATGCTGGCGCAAGGCGTGGGCAGCAGCTATACTACTTGGCACGCTTACCTGAGCACCCAAGCCGCGGATGGCAAGCCCGCCGTCAATGCGCGCGACCGGATCGGCCAAGGTCCTTGGTACAACCAGAAGGGCCAGATGGTCGCCCGGAATCTTTCCGATCTGCACGGCGACACGTTAGAGGCGGCTCGTCTAGGCAACAATCTCACTAAGGCCACGGCGTTCACCGAAAAGGGCGATCCGATCAAAGGGTTCGGCGATACTCCCAACCAGCACGACATGCTGACCGGCTCGCAGCCTGACGGGCGAGCTTACACCGACGGCATGGATCACACGTGCAAAAACTGGACCAGCAGCAGCGACGGCACGGCCCAACTCGGCCACTTCGACCGCACCGGCGGCGGCAATACCTCGTGGAATTCGGCGCATCCCAGCCGCGGATGCAGCCAGGAAAACCTGGTGAGCACGGGAGGCGCGGGCCTGTACTATTGCTTTGCCGTTTTACCCTAACAAGGGATGGTCACGCTCGAATCGGAATTCCTGAAGTTCTCCATTGAGAAGCTGGAGCAACTCATGGAGCGGATTGAGACCTGCGCCCGCAAACTGACGCCAGAGCAGGTCTGGCAGCGGGGCTCGGAGCAGCAAAACGCGGTGGGAAATCTGTTGCTGCACCTGAACGGCAACGTGCGGCAGTGGATTCTCGCAGGGATCGGCGGCGCGCCAGACGTACGGGTGCGCGATCGCGAATTTGCGGCGCGCGAAGGCACCCCGCCTGCCGAGCTTGTCGCTAGGCTGCGGGCTACCGTGTCGGAAGCAGTCGCCGTGCTCGCCGGCCTCACTGCCGAGCAACTTCTCGAGCGGGTCACGATTCAAGGCTATGAAGGGACGAAGCTCGCGGCTATCTATCACGTGGTGGAACATTTCGCGGGCCATGCGTTTCAAATCATGTTCCTCACCAAGTTGTTTACGGGTGAGGACCTGGGCTTCTACGCCCATTTGGCGGGAGGGGCGGGCTCGGCGGCCCCGCCTGCGGGCAGGCCCTGAATCGCGGGGTCGGCCCGGGCGGCGATTTCTAGTGTTCTTGCGCCCTACGACGCAGTTCTTCTGCGTCGCCCCGGTCCTTCGCGCGCCCCGTGCTCTCCTTGTTGTGGATCAGCGCGCTCCTTCCAATGAAGGGCACGGGAACTCCGTCGAGCTCCCCGGGCTCGCGAGAAGCCCATGCCTCGTCGAACGTGAGACCGGAAATCGCGGTCACCAGATCGATCCGGTTTGGTGAAACGCCCAATTGGATCACTTTCCCAGGCGCCTCAAGATCGTAATCCCGAACGCCAAGACCGCCGAATCCGAACTCGGATAGCACGTTCAATATGCGGCGGGCATTCTCCGGGCTCGGCCTTACCAGTATGTCCAGATCGCCGGTATACCTGGGGAATCCATGATAGGCGACGGCAAACGCGCCCACGATCAGATACTCAACTCGATTCGAGTTCAACAACTCGACAAACTCGCGCAAGTCCTTGTTTAGTGGCATCGGGGTCGCGGCGATTTCGAAGCTCTAACAGAATATCGAGACGCTGCTGGGGTGAAAGGTTCGCGTCGGCACGCGCGTCTGCTTCGTCGGCCTCCTCTAGGCTTTGGAAAACGCGGATTATCTTCTCCACAATCTCATTATCGCCGAGTCCTTGTGTTAATACCGCCGGCACGCTATGGCGCGTTCAGCTTACTCGCAAGGCGACCCCAACTGCGCGGCGCGAGCGTCTGAGTCCTCCGTGGGGCCACGTTATAATGAGTCGCGGTGGACATTTACGACGAGATTGTGCGGCTGCGCAAACTCGGCCAGAAGTGCGCGCTGGCGACCATTGTGCAAGTGAAAGGGTCCATTCCGAGCTACGAAAGCGCGAAACTGCTGGTTCGGGAAGACGGCTCGATGATGGGCACCGTGGGCGGCGGTTGCGTGGAAGCGGAAGTATGGAACGCCGCGCGCGAAGTGCTGGAAACGGAGAAGCCAAAGAATCTTTCGTTCAGCCTCGGACAGGAGGCCGCCTACGACGAGGGCCTGATTTGTGGAGGGCAATTGAACATCTTCGTGGAACCGGTGATTCCGCAGGCGCAGGCGTTCATTTTCGGCGGTGGGCATGTGTCGAAGAGCATTTCGAAGGTCGCTACGATCGCCGGTTTTTCCACCATCATCGTCGATAATCGCGAAGCTTTCGCGAACAAAGAACGGTTCCCGGAAGCGGAGGCGACTTATGCGGAGGAATACGAAGACGTTTTTCCCAAGCTGCCGGTAACCTCGTCGAGTTATTTGATCATCGTCACGCGCGGACATCGCGACGACATGCGCGTGTTGCGCTGGGCCGTCGGGACGCAGGCGCGATATATCGCGATGATTGGGAGCAAGCGCAAGACGATTTCCGTAATTCACGAACTCGAGCGCGAAGGGTTTCCCCGCGAGGGTTTTGAGAAGATCTTCGCCCCAATGGGCCTTGAAATCGGAGCCGAGAGCCCCGAGGAGATCGCGATTTCGGTGGTGGCGGAAATGATTGCGGTGCGGCGCTCGCCGCAGGCGGATTGGCGCGCGCTTTCGAAATCGATTTTCGCGCACGACCGGCTGAAGGCTTTGCTGAAAAGCCCCCGGCCCGTCGCGGAAGTCGCGGGCGACTAACGTCCTGAGTCATGAGTCCGTTGAATAATAATGACCGTAATCCGTCCGCACGCTCGACCCCGCCCTTACGGGCGGGGTTGAATATAGGTCGCCGAAGTAGGTCAGCGTTTCCCTACTCATGATTTCCGGCATCATCCTCGCTGCCGGCGCGTCGCGGCGCATGGGCAGTCCCAAGGCGATGCTTGCCTATCGCGGCGAGACGTTTCTCAACCGGCTGATTCGTGTTGCCGGGGAAGTTGCGGACCGGATCGTCGTTGTCGTGGGACCTCCCTCCGCCGAACAGATTCGGAAGCACGCCATCGCCGGCGCGTCTTTCGCGACGAACCCCGCGCCTGAGCGAGGGCAACTCAGCTCGCTCCAGATCGCGGTGGCCGCGTTGCCGGCGGACGTGGACGGGTTCTTCTTTATCCCTGTGGATTGTCCGGCGGTGGCGGAAGAAACGGTGCGGAGTCTCGCGGACGCCTTTGCGCGACGCGACCCCCAAACGCTTTTCGTGATTCCGAGATACGGCGACCAGCGGGGACATCCGGTCTTCGCCGCAAGATCGATCGCTTCGGAGATCCTCGCTCTGCCGGCGGATGCTCAGGCTCGCGACGTCGTGCATCGGCACATAAGCGAGACCGTGTATGTGGACGTGGACGATCCGGGTATCCTAGCCGATATCGACGATCTATCGGCCTACCGCGAACTGGTGGAGGCGGCGAAAGGGCCGCGCACAAATCAATGATGCGCAAATTCGCCGCAATCCTTGCGCTGCTCGTCTCCGTCGGCCTTGCGGCGCTTTATCTCCCTTTGGATTTCCTGCGGCCTCCGGTGGTGCGGGCGTTGGAGCGCGCCCTGGGGCGCAGGGTGGATGTCGGCCATGTTCACGTGAACCTGTTCGGCATGCCGGGTTTCACGTTCGAAGACGTGGTGATCAATGAAGATCCGCGGGCGGGAATCGAGCCGTTCGCTTACGTGCCATCGCTAAACGCGGGCGTCCGGGCGCTTAGCCTCCTGCGGCGGCGTCTCGACTTCTCGAGTCTCAACCTGGGAGACGCGACTGTCAACTTGGCGAAGAGCGGCTCGGGAACTTGGAATTTCCAGTTCCTCTTTGAGGAGGCGTCAAGACATCAGGCTGCCTTACCCGTCATCAAGATGCGCGGCGGACGAGTGAACTTCAAATTCGGGGACACGAAATCCGTGTTCTACTTCGACGACGCCGACCTTGATGTATCGCCTTATGGCAAAGGCTCGGCGGAGCTTCGCTTCTGGGGCGCTCCCTCGCGAACGGACCGGCCGGCGCGAGACTTCGGGCATTTGTTCGTTCGCGGGAATTGGGCCGCGCCGACAGCCAAGGGCCGAGAGCCACGCGTGGATCTGCGCGTAGAGCTGGAACGCGGCGAGCTCGACGAAGTCTCGCGGCTCGCGGACCCGCGCGGTTTCGGCTTGCACGGAATTGTCTCCTTACAGGCGCAACTCGGAGGGCCGCCAGAGGCCTTGAAGGTCACGGGCGGATTGCGTATCGAAGACGTGCACCGCTGGGATCTGTTGCCTCAGCGCGGGGGTTGGACTGTGCCGTTCGAAGGCACGCTGGATTTGACTACGCAGCGTTTGGAACTGGCGAGCGCGGCGGAAGCATCTCCCTCGTCGGTCGCGTTCAAGTTCGGAGTTTCGAATTTTCTCTCTTCGCCTCAATGGGAAGCTTCAGCGCATTTGAACCGGGTTCCGTTCTCGGCCCTGTTGGAGATCGCTCGGCACATGGGAGCTGCGATTCCAGACAAGGCCGCCGCCGAGGGTGGCGTATCGGGGGAAGTGAGTTACACGCAGAACGGAGGGCTTGCCGGACGATTCGAGCTGGGAGATGCATCGCTGAATCTTCCCGGAGTCGAGCCGCTCCGGTCGGAGTCGGCGGCGATCTCCGTGGGTGAGGGAGCGATCCAATTCGAGTCCAACGTGCAGATTGGCCCAAAGGAGAGCGCTGAAATCGAGGCCCGCTATTCGTTGAGCGCTCCGCGAGACTGGAACGCTCCGCGTGATCTGGATGTGCGAATTGCCACGCGCGGCATGAGCGTCGCGGACATGCGCTCGTTCGGGTTGGCGGGAATACCGGTGCTAGAGCAAACCGCGCAAGGTTCCTGGCGCGGGTGGGCGCGGTATCGCGGAGGCGAGTGGTCGGGTGAGTACGATCTTCAGAGCGCTCGCATCGCCGTGGAAGGGTTAGCCGAGCCGCTGCGGATTCAATCCGCGTCGGTGCGATTGAACGGCAGGCGCGCGTCTGTGAGCCGCTTGCGCGCCCGCGCGGGGAAGATCGCGTTCACCGGCGAATATCAATGGGAGCCGGATGCAGTGCGGCCGCATCGGTTCAACATTGTCATTGCGGAAGCGGACGCAGCGGATCTGGCGAGCCTGGTCGCGCCGACGCTTGCGCGGAGCGAGGGATTTCTGGCTCGTACCCTCGGCCTTGCTCCCGCGCCGGCGCCGGATTGGTTGAAGAAACGGCGAGTGGATGGCGTATTTTCGATCGCCACGCTTACCATAGGCGGCACAACGGCGCACATCGATAAGGCGCGCTTGCTGTGGGACTCGGGCACTGTGCGTCTGATGGGAGTGGACGCGCACACCCTCGCCGAAGATTCCGATGAAGCCGCTATCGCGGGAGATCTCGACATCGGGCTGCAAGGCCGCGTTCCGCATTTCAAGTTTGACGGAAAAGTTGGCGGTGTTCCTTACAAGGGCGGCGAGATCGATTTTGAAGGCGTCCTGGAAGCGGATGGCTTGGGGGCCGAGATTCTTGAGACGGCGCACGCCCAAGGGCGGCTGCGCGGGCGTTCGGTGAGTTTTGCTCCGGATACCGAATTCCGCAGCGTGACGGCCTGCTTTGAAATGACCGGCTCGGCGGGCGGCCCGGTATGGAAGTTGGGAAGCATGGAGGTTGTGCAGGGTAGCGACACCTACACTGGTTCCGGGGTCTCGCAGCCCGATGGGAAGCTGGTGCTGGATCTGAATCATGGCGGACATCCCGCGCGCTTCGTAGCGGGGCTGGCGGGCGCGCCGTAGCTTTACGTGTCTAGTAACCAGCTCAAAACGCGTCCGCCGCGCCGAACGCTTTGCTCTGAAGGCCGAACTATGCTAATTTAACCCCCATGCGCATGCTCTGTCTGTTCGCGGCCACAGCCGCCTCGATCTTTGCTCAACTCCCTTCTCCCAACGCGGCGGGAGTGTCCCTAGGGCACATCCACCTTACGGTGCCCGATCCGGCGGCGACTCAGAAAGTCTGGGCTGATACGCTCGGAGGACAAACGATGTCCGCCGGCCCGCTCAATTTGGTGAAATTTCCCGGTATTTTTATCATTCTGACGAAAGCGACGCCGGATAACAGCTCTCCGAGCGTGGTGAACCACATCGCATTCGAGGTGAAGGATTATCCCGGCTTGCGCGATAAAGCGATGGCGGCGGGCTTAATGTGGCGGGAATTGACCCCTAATGTCCAAGCGTTTCTCACGATGCCGGATCAGGTAACCGTGGAAATCATGGAGAACAAGGACCTAAAGACGGCAGTGGCGTTTCATCACATCCACGAGTCCGTGTCGGATCCAAGAGCGGCGCAACAGTGGTACATCAAGGAATTTGGCGCCGGAGACGGCAGCCGCCGCAATCTTCCCGCGGCGATGATCCCGGGCGGCGAGGTCGATTTCCTGTCGTCGGCGGGACGCGGCGGCAAGCAAGCCACGCCGCCTTCCGGCAGCAAGGGCCATTCCATCGATCACATCGGGTTCGAGGTCAAGGACTTGGCGGAGACCATGAAGAAGATGGAAGCCGACGGGGTGACCATCAACCGCCCCTTCACTGACATGACCAAGCAGATCGGTCTGAAGATCGCTTTCGTCACCGATCCGAATGGGACCTACATTGAGCTGACTGAGGGCCTGAAGGCGCTGGGCGACAAATAGGGTTTACGGACGGCCTTCGCTCGATGGGGGAACGAGTCCCTTGATTCGCAGATAGGCGACCATTGTGCCGTACATCTCATTGTCGTGCTCGGTGTTGAAATTGAGCACGCCCAGCTTGGTGACTTGGCGTCCGAACATGGAGACTTTCGCCGCGGCTCCGGAATCCGTCATGGAGTCATAAACGGAGTCGCAGTAATCGAAGGATTGCTTCAAAGCCGCCGTTAGGTCCGCCTTCGAAGTTTTGCCGCTGGAGACTCCCTGCTTTTGCTCTCCTTTCGCCATGCCGCACAACATCATCTGGACGTCGGCGATGTGACCGATGATCTCGCCGTAAGTGCGAACTTGCGGCGTGGTGCGGAACGAATAATTCTCTTCCGGCATCTTCTCGGCTGCCTTTAAGAGGGTGTTCTTAATGCCTGTATAGTTCTGTTTGGCGTCGGCGCTGAACGGGTTTTGCGCGTTCTGGGCCAGCGCGGCGGCCGACGAAAACGAAGCGATCAGAGTTACAGTAAGAATACGATTCATGCGATTTCTCCTTGAGTCGTCTAGAAGTATATCAAGCTGCGTTTATGTCACAACACATTGGCATCGTTGCGTGTAGCGCGGAAGGCGCGGCGCTCTGCTATCGCACCATCTGCGTCGAAGGATCGGCGTTGTTCGGCCCTCACGATCATCCGGAAGTGAGCGTGCATACTTATTCGCTCGCCCGATACATGCACGCGATTCGCCGGAACGACTGGACCGGCGTTGCGGGTTTCATGGCCGCTTCGGCGGAAAAGCTCGCGCGCATCGGCGCGGATTTTCTGATTTGTCCCGACAACACGATCCATCGCGTGATGGCGGAAGTGCGCACCCGCTCTACTCTGCCTTGGCTGCACATTGCCGAATGCGTGGTCCAGGAGTCGGTTGCGCAGGGCTTCTCACGCATTGGGCTCACCGGCACCAAGTATCTGATGGAGAGCGACGTCTATCCGGCGGAGTTCGTACGCCCACAGCCGGAAGAGCGCGAGCGGATCAATGCGATCATCTTCGACGAACTTGTGTACGGCCAGTTCCGGCCCGAGTCGCTGAGGTATTTCCAAGGCGTGATCGGGCGGATGCAAGGAGCCGGGTGCGACGCTGTGGTGCTGGGTTGTACGGAAATTCCGCTGTTGCTCCGCCCCGAGGACTCACCGCTGCCCGTGCTCGATTCCACGCGCCTCCTGGCTCGCGCGGCGCTCAGACGCGCCGCGGGAGTTTAACCTTTCCACGCCCCGAGCAGCCGCCGCACCAGCACCAGTTCTCCCAAGTGATAGGCGTTGTGATCCGCCAGGAGTAGCGCCTCGCGTAGAATCGTCTGCCCGGAGCCATGCGGAATGCGGGCGAACAAATCCGTGGACTTCGCCGAGACCAGCTTGCACATCGCCTCGAGATCGGCTTGGAACGCCCGAACGCTTCGCGTCCAAGCGGCGGCGCTTGGCGGCGCGGGAGTTTTCGGCCAGTAACCCTCCGGCCATTCCGGGGAGGCGTGCTTTGGGTCGCGACTGAACTCGAGAATGTCGGATTGCGCCAGCCGCAGGTGCTCCAGAATTTCCCAGGGAGAATGCTCCGCGCCTTTGGGACGCTTGCCCCGCAATGCGGCAGGCAACCCCTTGACTACGGCGTCGAAATGGGTGTGCGCTCCGCCGCCGCCTAAAAGATACAGCACATGCTCGCGCAACGATTGATCTTCGGCCATTAGTGGATATTGTACGTCAATTGTTCGACTTGTATCGTATTGCAAAGAAGATTTTGCTTTGAATCGGAAAGGGAAGCATCAAGAATAACGAAAAGGCAAAGGCCGAAAAATAGCCGGTTGTTCATTTCAGGGCAGGCCCGTGAGTGGCAGCCGGAGGTTCGGCGCCGGCACAAATAGAAAGGTCACCAGGTGATCCATGGCAACTGTATTATCGTCGCTCTTTAATCTGCTCGATTCCAGCACCGTTAACAATCTTGCTTCGCGGCTTGGCGAGCCCGGCCACGCGGTGACGCGGGGATTGGAATCGACCACGGCGTCGCTGATCAGCGGCTTGGCCGCCCGATCCAGCGATCCCACTTCCATGGGCCAAATCTTCGGAATGATGTCTCAGGCCCCCGCGGACGTGAACGTACCGAACTTGATCAGCGGCGCGCTGGGCGCCGGCGGAATGTCCGCGGGCACTTCCTCTTTACTGGACAGCGGAAAGAAGCTTCTGTCCCTCGTATTCGGCGGCAACCAGTCGTCGATTGTGGATGGGATCGCAAGAAGCGCGGGTCTGCGCGGCGGTTCGATCATGAGTCTGATGAGCATTGCGGCCCCTCTTCTGATGTCCGCTTTGGGCCGGATGATCCGTACCGATCGGATGACGCAGGGGCAATTCGGTAGCTGGCTGACCCGCGAGGCCAGCGGCGTTCAGGCTCTCTTGCCCGCGGGATTGCACCGATTCTTCGAGGAAACGACTCCAGCGGCGGTTCCCTACGACGCCGGAACGAGGCCGATGTCCATCAGCGCCATACCGGAGCGGCGGCCGGGCTTTCCCGGCTGGTTGTGGCTCATTCCCGCGCTGCTTCTGATCCCGTTGCTGTTTTGGCTGTTTCACAGACCGCAGGTCGGGCAAGTCGGCCAGGTGGTAAGGGGGGGCGCGGCGAACTTGGGTAACTTTGTCGGTCGAACGCTTCCTGATGGCGTCCGCTTGAACATCCCGCAATTCGGCGTGGAGTCGCGGCTGTGGGGGTTCATCCAGGACCCCCGGAGAGCTCCCGATCAGACGACTTGGTTCGACTTCGATCGGCTTGTGTTCGATGAAGGCTCGGCGACCATGCGTCCCGAGTCCCAGGACCAGTTGCGAAACATCGCCGCGATCATGAAGGCTTATCCGAACGTTCATATGAAGGTCGGCGGATTTACGGATAACACCGGCGATCCGCAATACAATATGCGGCTTTCGAGAGACCGGGCCGCGGCCGTGGTCGCGTCTCTGGTCGCCCTCGGGGTTCCGCCCGACCGGTTGGAAGCCCAGGGTTTTGGCGAGCAGTTCCCCGTGGCGGACAACTCCACCGAGGAGGGCCGGATGAAAAACCGGCGAGTCTCGATGCAGGTGACCCAGAAGTAATATAAAGTCCGCAAAGGCCAAAGGATTTAAAGGAGGACTTATATGTTTTACGAAAAAGTAGTAGCCGCTTACGATACCCCCGGCCATGCAGAAGCCGCGGTTAACACGCTGAAGTCGGCTGGTTATTCGGCGGGCGATATCAGCGTCATTCGCAACGAGGGAGACATTTCCAGGGCGGACTTCAGCGAACTCGGATTCTGGCAGCGTCTGTTTGGCAAGGACATTAACTACCATGAAGCGGAAGTGTACGGCCGCGCGCTCCGGCAGGGAGGGGCGATCGTCACGGTACGAGTGCCGGATTCCGAAGCGCCCAAGGTGATCAAGCTCCTGGATACCCACAAGCCAGTGGACGTCTTGGATCGAGCGCGCATGTACGGCTTGGTAGGCACCGAAGCGCCGAAGGCCGCTGCGCCAACCGCCACCATGCTTCGCAAGGACGAAGAAGTATTGCGCCTTGCCGAAGAGCAGATCAACGTCGGCAAGCGACAGATGGAAGGCGGCAAAACTCGCGTGCGGCGTTTCGTCGTTGAACGGCCGGTAGAGGCCAACGTGACGCTGCATGAAGAGCACTGCGAAGTGGTGAGAAGGGCGATTACCGATCCCAACTACATCAAAGATATCGACTGGTCCGAGCAAGTGATCGAAGTGACCGACACCATTGAACAACCGGTGGTCAGCAAGTCCGCTCGCGTGGCGGAAGAAGTAGTCATCCGGAAGAAGGGCTCGGACCGCGTTGAGACCGTCCACGATACCGTGCGCCGGCAACAGCTCGACGTCGAAAAGGTTCCGCTCGAAACCGTCAGGAAGTAACGCGCCAGGCGCGCGTTTTGGAGCGGACTTGTACGAGTCCGCTCCATTTTGTTTTTGGCGTATGGGCTCGTGGTAGGATTTAGTTTCCGTTGTAAAAAGTGCTTTCCCGCCGCTCCCTTCTCTTCACCGGCGCGAGCGCCCTTGCCGCGCCGTTCGTAGGCCGCAACAGGTTCAGCCTTTTTGCCGGCGCGCCCGACTACTCGCGGCTCACCATCGACGTGATCCGCGCGTCCACGGTCATCGACATGATGGGCCTGCTGTCGCTCAACTACGGCAAGGTTCTCGCGTGGCAGCGGAATCCGGCGGCTCTTCAGGACGGCGATTTTCAGAAGCTCAAGGATTCCGGGACGACGGTCTTTCATCAATCCTTCGGATTCGTCGAAGGCGACGTCTACGCTACTTCCTCGCGCGATATAAAGGGTTGGAATGCCCTGATCGTGGCCCATCCCGACAAGTTCCTGCGAATCGATTGCGCCGACGACTTGGGCCGGGCCAAGACGGAGGGCAAAATCGGAATCGTGATCGGGCAGCAGAACTCGCAGCATTTCCGGACCGTGAGCGACGTGGACTGCTTCTACGCTCTTGGTCAACGCGTCTCGCAGCTCACCTATAACGACAACCGCCTGGGGGGCGGCTCGACGGATCCGAAAAACATCGGATTGAGCGAGTACGGAGCATGCGTTCTCAAGCGCATGAACGAGCTGGGCATGGCGGTGGATGTTTCCCACTGCGCCGACCGCACCACTCTTGATGCTATCGAGTCCTCGCGCAAGCCGGTCCTGGTGACGCATTCGAATTGCCGCGCGCTGTCGGCGAGCCCGCGTTGCAAGACCGATGATGCCATCCGAAAGATGGCGGCTAAGGGTGGGGTGATGGGGATTACGTTAGTTCGTTCTTTTGTACGGCTCGGCGGAAGCGCATCGATAGAGGATGTGCTGAACCACGTGGATCACGTAGCTGCCGTCGCCGGGGTCGAGCACGTGGGGCTGGGAACGGATGTCGATCTTGATGGTCGCGACCCGGGGGCGCCGGCGCACCGGTACGATTTGGACGGCGTCCGTTATCCCAAGAAGATCTTCGATTTTACCGAAGGTTTGGTGCGGCGCGGCTACGGCCGGGAGAATATCGGCTTGATTCTTGGAAGGAATTTCCAGCGGGCGTTGAGCGAAATCTGGGCCGCGTGAGTCATTCCGGCTTCCATCCCAGAGCCATCAACTGGGATTCCAGGTACTCGAGCCCGCTGGAGAGCGTTTGCCGGTAGCGCGGATCGCGGCAGTTTTCGAATTCGCGCAGTATTCGAGTCCTCTGGAGCAGCAGGGAATCGCGTTTGGCTTCCTCGGCTGCCTGTTGCGGCGTTAGCCTTCTTACCGCGCGCGCATTGCGTTCCTGTGCTGATTCGATCTGCGCCTCGACCGCCTTGCTCTCCCATCCTCTAGCCATGTGTTGAGTTTGGCACAAAG
>DASQJB010000143.1:0-8532 GCA_035631295.1 Bryobacteraceae bacterium
CCTGGGGTCGGGATCGCGACCCATGAAAGAGCGGTACAACTCTGCGGGATCTTCGCTGTCGCCGCGCGCGAGGATTTTGTCCCGGTATTCATGGCCCACTTGCTCATTGAAGACGCCTTCCTTGCGGAAGCGCGTGAAGGCATCGGCGTCCAGCACCTCCGCCCATTTGTAGGAATAGTACCCGGCGGCGTAACCTACGGGACCCGCAAACAAGTGCGTAAAAGCCGCCAGCATGGCGTGATCCGAAGGGAGCGGGGCGGGAGAAAACTGGCGCAGAATCTCGCGCGAATATTCGATCACATCTCCCGAGCCGCCCCATTTCCTGTGCAGCGCCAGATCCACGAAGCCGAATCCCAACTGACGCATTTGCGCGTTGGCGGCGCGAAATGTTTTGGCGCGCTTCATCTTTTGAAACAGATCGTCGGGGATTGGCGCGCCGGTCTCCCAGTGCCGGGCGAACAGGTCCAGCGATTCGCGCTCCCAGCACCAGTTCTCCATGATCTGCGAAGGCAGCTCCACAAAATCCCAAGCTACGCTTGTGCCGGCCAGACTTCGCACTTCCACGCGGCTCAATAAATGATGGAGCAGATGGCCGAACTCGTGGAAAATCGTTTCCACTTCGCGATGGGTGAGCAGCGCGGGCTTGCCATCCACGGGTGGAGTCAGATTGCCGCAGATGAGCCCCAGATGCGGCCGGTTGGCGCCAGGATCGCCGGTGATCAGCGCGTCCATCCACGCGCCGCCTCGCTTGTTTTCGCGCGGGAACCAGTCGGCATAGAAAGAGCCGAGAAACGCGCTGCTGGACGAATCGTGAATGGCATAGGATTTTACGTGCGGGTCCCAGGACGGCACGTTTTGCTCCTCGCTCACGCGAATGCCGAACAGGCGGCCGAAGATGTCGAACATTCCGGCGCTGACGCGCTCCAGCGGAAAATAAGGCCGCAAAGCTTCTTCGTCGAAATCGTACAGCGCGGCGCGCTGCTTTTCGGCGAAATATCCGACGTCCCATGCGGCAAGCTCGCGGGCGGCGAAAGCTTCCAGATTGTGATTCTCTTCTCGGAACCGCGCTTCCGTCTTCTGGCGCAAATCGTCGAGGAACACCTGCGCGCGCTCGCCGGTGTGCGCCATGCGGTCTTCCAGGACGAAGTCGGAGAAATCGCGAAAGCCGAGCAGTTTCGCCTCTTCCTTGCGCAGCTCCACGATGCGGGCGATGAGCTGGTGGTTATCGTGCACTGCGCCGCCCGGGCCGGAAGGAGTGGCCCGCGTATTGAATGCGCGGTACAAAGCTTCGCGTATGGAGGCGTCGTCCAGATAGGTCATTACCGCGATATAGCTGGGAGCTTGCAGCGTAAACCGCCATCCGGTTTGGCCTTTCGCTTCCGCCGAGGCGCGGGCGGCCGCGATCGCGGCCGGGGGCAGACCCTTCAACCGCTCCTCCTCCGTAATCACCAGCTCGAAGGCGTTGGTTGAATCTAGAACATTTTCCGAGAATTTCGTGGTGGCTTCCGCCAGCGCCACATTGATTTCCTGGAGCCGGGCTTTGCCCACGGGATCCAGCTCCGCGCCATGGCGCTTGAAGGAATCGATGGTCTTCGTGAGGAACCGTTTCATTGTTCCCGCAAGCGCTCGAGCTTCTTCCGTGGAGGCATAACGCTGAATCGCCTTCCATAGGCCCTCGTTCAGAGGGATGCTGGAATAAAATGCGCTGACCTTCGGTTGCACGGCGTTATAAGCGGCGCGCAATGCAGGCGTGGTGGCGACGCTTTCCATGTGCCGCACTACGTTCATGGCGTAGTCCAGGCGCTCGGTCATGGTGTCCAGCGCGTGGAGCGGCCGCTCGGATGCAATGGTTTCCTCCATCCGGCGAGCGGCGTCGGCCAGCAATTCATCGATGGCGGGCTCGACATGCTCCGGATGTATCTTGTCGAAGGGGACGCGAAATTGAACTTCCAGAAGCGGGTTCATAGGCGCTACTACAGGCTAGCGCAGCTGCGATGATTCGAATCGGCACTGCAGGATGGAAGTATCGGGACTGGGCAGGGAGGGTGTACCCGAAGCCGAAGCCGCGCGGATTCGATGAATTGTCGTATCTCGCCGGTTTCTTCAGCATGGTCGAAATCAATTCTTCGTTCTACGGCCCTCCGCGGCCGAATGCGGCGCGGGGCTGGGTTGAAAGGATTGCCCATCGTCCGGAATTCTGGTTCACGGCAAAACTTTGGAGAGGCTTCACGCATGGGCGCAACGCCACGCAAGCGGACGAAAAGCTCTTCAAAGAAGGCATGGAGCCGCTGATGACGGCGGGCCGTTTAGGCGCCGTGCTGCTTCAATTTCCGTGGTCCTTCAAGAATGAGCAGGAAAACCGCGTTTATGTGCGCCGGCTGGGGGAAAAATTCGCCGAATATCCGCTGGTGCTTGAAGTTCGCCATAGTAGCTGGACCGATCCCGCCTGGCTCGATTCATTGGCGGAGATGAATATCGGATTCTGCAATATCGACCAGCCGCTATTTCATCGCTCCGTCGCGCCATCGGCGCGTTCCACTGCCAAAGTGGGCTATGTGCGGCTGCATGGGCGGAATTACAAGCAGTGGTTCTCGGCCCAGGCCAACGTGCGCGAGCGGTACGACTATCTTTATACGGCAAATGAACTGGAGCGATGGGCGGATCGGACAAGGGTCGTGGCTGAGGATTCCGAGGAGACGTACGTGGTCACGAATAACCATAATCTTGGCAAGGCCGCCGTCAATGCGTTTGAGTTATGCGCGTTATTGGGCCGGCGAGTCGAGCCTCCGCCGCAACTGGTGGCAGCCTACCCGGAACTTCAAGAGCTCGCATCCGAAAAAACAAAGCCAGAGCTCGCTTCTGAAGAAACTAAGTCTTTGTTTTCAAAGCAATAGAACTACGCGATTGACAACCGCGCGAGTGGAGGGGCACAATTTCCATAGGCGAATAAAAAGCGAAAATGGCCGCTGCTCTTGTCCACCCTCTTTGCTCCCTGTCCACGCGCGCTCAACGGATCGATTGCCTCGACTTAACACGAGGACTCGGCGCGACGCCGCGCGGCGCCATCACGGAGCTTCTGGGGCAGGAATCGACGGGCCGCACTGCTCTTGCGCAATCGTATTTGGCCACGGCCACGCTCGGCGGCGAAATTGCGGCTTGGGTCGATTGCGGCGATGCGTTCGATCCAGTCTCCGCCGCGAAAGCCGGCGCAGATCTGGGAAAGATGTTATGGGTGCGATGCGGGCATCGGCTGGAAATCGCATTGAAGGCCGTGGACATGATACTGCACAGCGGCGGATTTGGGCTCGTGATTCTTGACGTTTGCGGCGCCACGGACGCCGCATTGCGGCGCGTTCCCCTCTCTTATTGGTATCGAATCCGGCGCGCCGTGGAAGGTACGCCCTCTATTCTGCTTGTCCTCAGCCGCCAATCCGTGGCCCGGGCGTGCGCAACCCGTCAATTTGTATTGGATCAAGCCAAGCTGGAATGGCGGGGGCTGGCGCCCTTTCAGACGATCGCGCGGCGGAAATTCCAGGCGATTTCGAGAAAGCCGATGTCCGCCGGCGTGGTTGCATTAGAGGCCTTGGGAGATAGGGAAGAGGTTTGAAGTGTTCGCCTGTCTTTATGGGCCATCGCCTCAAATGGCTGAACTGGCCGGACAATTTTCTCCCTTAATTGAGAAACCGGATGCCGAAATGGTTGTCTTCTCCTTGGCCGGACTGAGCAGGATGTTTGGCGACTGGCGCCAGATCGCCTCGGAAATCTCGCGGCGCGGCGCGGACATGGGCATTGTGGCGAATCTCGCCATTGCGCGGGACAAGACCACGGCCATGCTCGCCGCTCGCCATCTGCGCGGCGTGACCATCATTCCGCCCGGGCGGGAAGCTGCGAGCCTTTCAGAAATTTCCATCGAAGACTTGCCTGCGGAGCCAGAGATGTTGGCGACCTTGCGGCGCTGGGGAATCCGCACTCTGGGCAATCTGGGCGCGCTCCCCGAGATCGGCGTTCGGGAGCGCCTGGGCGAAGCCGGCTGCCGGCTGCGCCGCATAGCGCTGGGGCAAGAGGAAGATTGGCTTCGCCTTTCGCGCCCGCCGGAAGAATACACGGCGAGAGAGGAATTCGATTATCCGGTTGAGCTGCTGGAGCCGCTCCTGTTCGTTATCGCCGCTCAGTTGCGCGATTTAACGGCGAAGCTTCAACGGAATGGACAAGCCGTGCGCCGAATTGCGATTGCCGCCACACTTGACCCTAGCGGCGAGACCGTTCGCTCCGTGGAATTGCCTCTGTCGATGCGCGATCCGCAGGCGCTTCTGAAACAGATCCAACTCTGCCTCGAAGCAAAGCCTCTGGGGGCGCCCGTCACGGCAATCCAGGTTGCTCTCGATCCCGCCGATCCGCGCGTCGTTCAAGGCGGGTTATTTCAGCCGACCGCCCCTGAACCCGAGAAGTTGCAAACCCTGCTGACGCGTCTGGGCGCGCTCGCCGGACCGGATCGCGTGGGATCGCCGGTCATTCTTGACTCGCACCGCCCGGATGCGTTTCGTTTGCGTCCTTGCGCTTTTGAATCCGCCAATCCCTCTCCAGTAGCTTCCCGGTCGCTGCGGCTGGCGTTTCGTTATTTTCGTCCTCCTCTTCCCGCTCGAGTGAAGGTGGAAAACAGCGTTCCGCGACGGATCGCCTCGGAACGCGTTTCGGGCGCGGTCCTTCATGCGGCGGGTCCATGGCGCACTTCCGGCGAATGGTGGGCGGACACGTCCTGGATGCGCGACGAATGGGATGTGGCGCTCGATAGTCAGGCCGCTTATCGGATTTACCTAACGCCCTCTCAAGAGTGGTTTGTAGAGGGGAGTTACGACTGATGTACGCCGAACTGCACGCTCGCTCCGCCTTCAGTTTCCTCGAAGGGGCGTCTTTACCGGAAGATCTAGTCCAGCAATGCGTCCATCTCGAAATTCCGGCGATAGCTTTGGTGGATACCGACAACGTGAGCGGAGCGCCGCGATTCTACATGGCGGCGAAGAAGCTGGGGATTCGTCCCCATATTGGCGCCGAAATCACGGCCGCCGCGGGCGGGCGGTACACGTTGCTGGTGGAGAATCGCACAGGCTATCAAAATCTGTGCCGCTTGATCTCGTCTATGAAGCTGCGCTCGGAAAAAGGAAAAGCGGCCGCAACCGAAGCGGAGTTCCGCCAGTATGCCGCGGGGCTGATCTGCCTGGCGGATGGCTCGCAGCCCGTTGAGACGCTGCTTGATATCTACGGGGCCGGTAACGTCTACGCCGAAATGCAGCGTCATCTTCTCCGCGAGGAAGAGATTCGCAATGAGCGTGTCAAGGATCTCGCGCGGAAATGGAAGCTTCCGTTGATCGCTTCCAACGGCGTTTGCTACGCTTGCCCGCACAGCCGCGAGCTGATGGATGTGCTCACTTGCACCCGTCACAAAACCACGGTCGATGACGCGGGACGGCTTCTGGAGCGCAACTGCGAGCGCTACTTGAAGACCGCGCGCGCGATGGAGCGTCTTTTTTCAAATACACCAGGGGCGATGGGAGCCGCCGCCGAATTGTCGGAGCGTCTTCAATTCACCCTGCGCGACCTCGGCTATGAATTCCCCCGCTATCCCGTTCCCGCCGGCGAAACAATGGATTCATTTCTGCGCGCGCAGACACTCGCCGGAGCGTTGAGGCGGTACGGTCCGTCTCACGAAAAAGCTTACTGGCAAATCGAACGCGAGCTTTCCTTAATCGAAAAACTCAAGCTTTCGGGTTATTTCTTGATCGTCTGGGACATCGTCCAATATTGCCGCGATAAAGGCATCCTGGTGCAGGGACGCGGATCTGCGGCCAACAGCGCCGTCTGTTATTCGCTCGGCATTACGGCTGTCGATGCGGTCGGCATGGATCTGCTGTTTGAACGCTTCCTCAGCGAAGAACGGGGCGAATGGCCGGACATCGATCTGGATTTGCCCAGCGGCGATGATCGCGAGCAGGCGATTCAGTACGTATATCAACGATACGGCCGGCTGGGAGCCGCGATGACGGCAAATGTCATCACCTATCGGACTCGATCCGCGATCCGCGACGTAGGCAAAGCGCTAGGCTTCGATTTGGAATCGCTCGACCGCCTCTCCAAACTTTCCGCGCGCGGCGCCTGGGAAGTGGAAAACGCCGCAACGAACCCCAACGGCCTTCCCAAGCAGTTTTCCGCGGCCGGCCTGGATTTAAACCATTCACGAGTCGCGCAACTGTTGCGCCTGTCGCGCGAGATTCTCACTCTGCCCCGGCATCTCGGCCAACACAGCGGCGGCATGGTGATCTGCCAGGGACAACTGGATTCGATCGTGCCGCTCGAACCCGCCACGATGCCGGGCCGCGTGGTCATTCAATGGGACAAAGAAGATTGCGCCGATCTGGGATTGATCAAGGTCGATCTGCTGGGGCTTGGAATGATGGCTGTGCTGAAAGATTCCATCGCGCTTATTCGAGATCATTACCGCGAGGAAGTGGATCTGGCGCATCTGCCGCAGGACGACCCCGACGTTTACACCGCTTTGCAGAAGGCCGACACCATCGGGTGGTTTCAAGTGGAAAGCCGCGCCCAAATGTCCAGCCTCCCGAGAATGAAGCCGGACCGATTCTACGACCTCGTCGTACAGGTGGCGATTATTCGTCCTGGCCCCATCGTCGGCAAGATGATGCATCCCTACTTGCGCCGCCGCGAAAGAGATGAGGAGCCGGTTTGCCTGCATCCCATCTTGGAGCCGGTGCTCAAGCGCACGCTGGGAGTTCCTTTATTTCAGGAGCAGCTCTTGCGAATGGCCATGCTGGTGGCCGATTTCACGGGTGGCGAAGCCGAGGAGTTGCGCAGAGCCATGGGATTCAAACGATCGGAAGAGCGCATGAAAGACATCGAGGCGCGCTTGCGCTCCGGCATGGATAAGAAAGGCATCAGCGGCCAGGTGCAGGACACGATTGTCCAAGCCATCACCTCGTTCGCTTTGTATGGCTTTCCTGAATCTCATGCCGCGAGCTTCGCGCTCATCGCCTATGCGAGCGGATATCTGAAGAGTCATTACCTCGCCGCTTTTACGGCCGCCATGCTTAACAATCAGCCCATGGGTTTCTACAGCCCGCTCACGCTGGTGAAAGATGCACAACGGCATGGATTGCATTTCCTGCCGGTGGATGTAACTTGTTCCGACTGGCTTTGCACGCTGGAACACAGTCCGCTCCCTGACGGTCGCGGTTCGGTGCAGAGGTGTACTGAACCGCGATTGTCAGGGAGCGGACATGGGCAGATTGCGGTCCGGCTGGGGTTCAATTATGTGAAAGGCTTCCGGCGGACCACAGCCTTAAAAATCGTCGAGGAGCGCTTCCCAAGCCCATTCCGCGGCATTGACGATCTGCGCCAGCGCGCGCCGGAGCTTTCCCGCGCCGAGCTGACCGCGCTCGCCGATCTGGGAGCGCTCAATGAAATCGGAGACCGGAGACGCCATCGCCGGGATGCGCTGTGGCAATCCGAATTGGCGCTTAAGCCGGTCGCGGAAATGTTGAAATGCGCCGTCCCGGAGGAGAGTCCTTCTCCGCTTTGCCCCATGAATGCGATGGAGCGCCTGGAGGCGGATTTCGCAAATGCCGGGCTGTCCATTGGCGCGCATCCGATGCGCTTCTATCGTGAGGCTCTGGCGCGGATCGGCGTCGTGCCCGCCGCCCGCATTAAACACTTATCGGACGGACGCGGCGTTCGCGTGGCTGGAGCCGTCATCTGCCGCCAGCAGCCGGGCACGGCCAAAGGATTCGTCTTTCTGAGCTTGGAAGACGAAACCGGCATCGCGAATGTCATCGTGAAGCCGGATGTGTTCGCGCGGCTTCGCGCGGCCATTCTCGAAAATGGATATCTGCTGGTCGACGGCATACTTCAGAATCAGCGCGGCGCCGTTTCAGTGAAAGCCTACAACGTCCGGCCGTGTCCCGTGCCGGCGGCGGCGATCGCGTCGTCCCACGATTTTCACTAAACGTTTTCCCGCGCTCGCTTATCTAAAAATTGGGCATGCTGGTGAAGCGCCTATGGATCGTCGTCGCGCTCGCTGGGAGCGTCCTCGCACAGGATTCTGAGTCTGGGCAGGGGGCTGCGACCGCCCCCACCTCCGCGGAATCCGTGGAAGACAAGTGGGACTACTTCATTCACGAGACGGCCGCTCCGTTCACCCTGGGAGCGGGCGCGTTTAATGCAGCCGTGTCCCAGGCTACACATTCCGCGCCGCTCTATGGCCGGGATTGGAACGCCTATCCCGAGCGATTCGGCGCTTCTATAGGCGACATTGCCAGCCAGAATTTCTTCGGCGATTTTGTGCTCGCGTCCGCATTTCATGAAGACACGCGATACGTCCGAGAAGGGCCTTCCCATGGCTTATGGCCGCGCATCGGCTACGCCCTTAGCCGCGCAGTGGTGACGCGCAAGGATGATAACGACGGCGAAACATTCAACTGGGCAAATGTTTTGGGAACCGGAATGAGCGCGGGCTTGTCAAAC
>DASQJB010000144.1:0-5167 GCA_035631295.1 Bryobacteraceae bacterium
AAACCCGTGAGATCGCCCACTTGATGCCCGGTATGTTCATCGCCCAAGATGACTTGGGGACACCGGCCGGCGCCGTAACTCTGCGGGGAGCGTGGAACTTCCAGACTCCGCAGGGCTGGGACACGGTCTACGCTCCGATCTTCAACATGATCGAGCGGCCCATCGCCCCGATGCTGGTGATCCGCGTCGAGACCGACTGGTACGTTCACGACTCCGAGTTCCGCTATGTCCTCCAGCCGGGCGAAACGATTTCCGCGTCACACAGCGTGCCGATCGGACAGGTGATCTTTATGCCACGGGAAGAGATCACCTTTCGCGACGGCACGCAAGACGAGATCGCCGCCCGACACCTATCCAGTCAGGCGTTCCACGACGAAAAGGCGAGGACAAAGGTAAAGACGCCGTACGGAGTGGAATACAGCCCGCATTATCAGCGCACCAGCCGCCAGATGAAGGCGCCGGCCGAACCGCGTGGCGGGGACGCACCAAGCGATCCCCCGGCGTAATCCGAACACCCTAATTCGCGGATGGCCTCTCGACTTTGTCGATGATCATCACTTCCACCGGCGCCTTGGTTTTTTGCATGCGCAATCCCAGTTGCTGTTCCATGGCGCTGTACAAGTCGGGTGGCGCGTCGGGATCGGTAGTCGCAGGTTGCCCCTGAGGCGGAGCACCAGCGCCGCCGAAAGGCCGCATTCCAGGATCGGGCGTGAACTTGACCACAAAGGTGTAGCGCGTATCGCCAAGTCCCGTCTGGTCGATTACCGGCAAATCCATGAACTGCGCCTGCATCACACTCGCAAATTCCGCGAGCGTGGCGTTGCGCGCGTTGAAGCCCCGCTGCGGAAGTCCGCCAAACCCGGGGACCGAAATCGTGGAGTTTTCTTCCTTTTTGATTTTCACGCCGCTCTTCACCGCGGTAATTGCGTATGCAGACAACTCTCTTTTGTCCGTGTGGGACGTGAGCGAAAAGCGGTCAGCGATCAGCTTCCGGAGCATCGCCCTCATCTGATCGACGCTCGGCATGCCGGGCTTATCCGGTTTAGCTTCGATGTCGAACTTTTCGGTATCGGCCCATGCGGGCGCGCCGGCGACCTGCTTGGGATGCACATCGTAGGCAAACTTGATCAGGTCGTTGAGGGTAGTATTGAGCGTGCGGAAGACGCCGCTCGGGTTTACGTTGATCCCCCAGCCGGGCCGGTTCGGATCCGATGGCTTGATGGTCGCGACCTCGAACTCAGGTTTCGCGTTCGGATCCATCATCTTCGGCGGGGGCGGCGGCTCAGGGATGGTCCATGCCGTTTCCGGAGTCGCGCGTGTGAGATCGAGCGGCGCCGGATTCCCCTGCTGAGTCCATGTGCCATTGATCGTATTGCCATCCGTGCTCATTCTGCCTTCGAAGGAGCCGTTCAGTCGCTCAATGGTCATCTTCAACGTGTTGCCGCCTGTTGTGATGCTCGTGGCGGGAATTGCCGGAGTTCGTTGATCGATGCTGTAGAAGTCAGCGGCGAGTTTATCCGCGGTTGTAGTCGAGATTTTCAGAACGATGCGCAATTCTCCGTTCGGGGCCTGTGGAGCTTTTAGGGCGCCCTGCCACGTGCCTGGAAAGGATTGAGCGAATAGCGCGTTTCCGGAGCCAATCGCAAGCGCAAGAATCCATAACATCTTCTTCATCGGTAAGCCTCCTGAAAAGTCTGCCACGAATCAGCGAAACCGGTTCCCCGCCACAATAACCAGATGCGCGCTAAGGAAGGCGCGTAGGGCCGGAGCTTGCTAATCGACCATCCGCGGGTCATTTTACTCCATTTACGAGCATCTGGCGAAAGAGTTCCCGATTTGTTTTGATTTGTTTTCCCCTCACCCTCAAGGCTTTCCCATCTAAACTCCCCTCTAGCGCCACACCGCTGCGGTAACGCTCCAATAGGACCAGCCTCGGCCATGTCCGGAAAGGAACCCTCAAATGACCGCAGCTCAACTCGCCGCGCGCCGCGACAACGCCCAGCTCTCTACCGGCCCTAAGACCCCGGAAGGCAAAAAACGCTCGTCCTTGAATGCCTTCCGACACGGCCTTACCGGCCAGATCGTCATTCACACACCCGAAGACCGGGCAGCCTTCCAACAGCACTGCGACGCCATCCGCGAAGCCCTCGCTCCGGTCGGCGCCCTCGAAACCGATCTCGCCCAAGCAATCGCAGAGGACCGCTGGCGACTCAACCGCGCCGGGCCCTCGAAAATGCCATCTTCACCCTCGGCCTTCAGGAGCACTCCGACCCCTACGCCGCCACCCCGAAGTCGACGCGCTTTCGCTCAAGGCCGCACTTGGATCGCCCAGGCAAAAAACCTCCAGCTCCTCACGGCCTACGAACAGCGCATCCGCCGCTCCGTCGAAAGAACATGGCCGAGCTTAGGGCATTGCAAGCCGGGCGCAAAGCCGCCATCGAGCGAGCCGAAACAGAAGCCGCCTGCTCGTCCAACTCGCAGAGTACGAAGGCAATAACTACGATCCAGCCAACGATTTCCCGCCCGAATCTCAGCCCCTTGGGTTCGTTTTTTCGAGGTCCAAAATCCTGCGCGAAATCGAGCGCGACAGCCGCCTGAGCCGTGCCCGCGCCCTCGAGTCCCGCGGAGAATTTGACGATCGTGAACCCGCCGCGCGCGCCCAGAGAGCGCACAAAGCCGCTGTCCGCGGTCGCTTCAATCACGCCCGGTGTATGATGTGAATGAGACCCGTGACGAAGACGGAAGCACTGCTGAACCTGTTCTGGGTAATGGTATGCGCCTCGGCTCTCGGGTTGCATTTTTGGCGGAACTACTTCCGCGAAAGCGCCCAAACGAAGGCCGCGCGCCTGCGCCGGACTCTGTCCGTACTCGTGGCGTCCGTGGCGTTGTTCCCGTGCATTTCAGCGAGCGACGACCGCGTGCGGCTGGGGGATTTGGACTCCGCTCCGGCCCAACAAATAGCTTTCAATCGGGCGCACATAAGCGGCTTTCTCCTTCCCATCCTCGAAGACCCCGAGCACGGCCAGACGGTGGCGCCCCTGGTTTTTTCCATCAAGGCGAGCTCGTTCGTCATCGTTCATGTGGAAACCCCGACCCTAGTCAAGGGGTTCTCCTTCAGCACGCTCGGACGAGCGCCGCCAGTTCCCTTCGCGTAAGGCCCCGCGGCGCGCGATAGCCGCATAGCACCTATTCGCTCCGCAGTCCTTTCGCGTTCACTCTTTTCAGTCTTTTGGTTTTTGGAAAAGTGTGTGTAGCGGCCCAATTCGTTGTTGAGAGGCGGGCCGCAACGAGGCCTTCATGAAATTGAATTTGCCATTGCTACTGGCAACGGGAATGCTTGTTACAGACCTGCGCGCCCAGACCGCTCTGACGTGGCAGCAGGTCAAGGATAAATTTGAAGCTGCCAATCCCACGTTGAAGGCCGCTCAGGCCAGCATCTCGGAATCTCGCGCCAACGAGATCACGGCCCATTTGAAACCGAATCCGGACGTGAGTTTGGCATCGGATGGGTTTCAGCTCGCGCCCAATCAAGGCGTCTGGCAACCTGTCAGCGGCGTGGTGCTCACGCCCGGTGCGAGCTACCTTATCGAACGCGGCAACAAGCGGAACCTACGCTACGCGGCCGCCAAGGAATCCACGTCCATCGCCGCCTCCAACTACCTGGATCAAGAGCGCAGTATGTTGTTCACTCTGCGCAGCGCCTTCGTGCAGACCTTACAGGCGAAGGCTGTTCTGCAAAATGCTCGGGAAAACCTGGACTACTGGGATCGCGAGCTCATGGTGAACCGAACGCGTTTGAATGCGGGCGATATCGCCCAGGTGGATTTGAACCGGCTCCAGCTTCAGCGTTTCCAGTTCGAATCCGACCTGGAAAACGCGACCGTGAATCTTCAAACTGCCAAGATTCAGCTTCGGGAATTGCTGAACGACAATACGCCGCTGGAGCGGTTTGATGTGACGGGGCCCTTCGATTTTGCGCCTCGGCTCGCGTCGCTCCAGGAATTTGAAAAAGCGGCAATCGAGACACGGCCGGACTTGAAAGCGGCGTACCAGAACGTGGAGCTGGCGCGAAGGGAGCATTCACTGGCGATAGCAAACGGCTCATGGGATCCGACGGTCAGCGGATGGTACTCGCACAATGCGTCGTTCAGCAATACATTCGCCAACAACACCGTGGGCGGCAGCGTCAGCATTCCCCTACGCATTCACGATCGCAACCAGGGCGAGAAAGCGCGGACGCAACTGGATATCGGAAGGAACGAGAGCTTGAAGGATGCGGCGCTGGCTACGGTGCTGAGCGACGTGGAGACGGCCTACCGGACTCTCGGGGGCGTTGTGGGCCTGCTTCAGACTCGAGAAACGTATTTGAAACTCGCCGAGAGCAATCGTAATACCCTGCGGTTCTCCTATCTGAACGGCGGGGCGTCGTTGCTGGATTATCTGGATACCGAAAAAACGTATCGCGACACGCGTTTGCAATTCATCAACCTGGTTGGATCTTACTTGACCGCCACGGCCCAGATGAATATGGCCGTGGGACGGGAGGTGATTCCATGAAGTACGGCCTGAGCGTTTTTGCTTCGCTTCTAATTGTTTCGCTGGCGGGCTGCGGAAGGAAGACGGAAGAAGTGTCCGCCAACACCGGCCCTCCGCCGGCGGTGGTGGAACAGGAGCTTGACGCGAACCACTTTAAAGTCGACCATCCGGAGCAATTTCCGCTGGCGACCGCGCTGGAACGCATGGCGACGCCGGAGTTGAGCGTCACGGGCGTTGTGCAGCCGGACGTGTCGCGGCAAAGGCCCGTGCCGTCTCTCGCCTCGGGACGAGTGCTAGAGATTAACGCCCGCCTGGGAGACGAGGTGAAGCAAGGCCAGCTCTTGTTCAAAGTGAGAAGCACGGACGTCTCGGGCGCTTATCACGATTATCAGCAGGCGGTGCGGAACGAGAAGCTCGCCAAGACGCAGCTCGAGCGCCAGCAGACGCTGTATGACGCCGGTGCCATCGCCAAGAGCGTCCTTGATATTGCACAGGCGACCGAAGACAACGCCAAAGTGGACGTTGAAAATACGCTGGAGCGTCTGCGCGTGCTGGGCGCGGATCCGGATCACGTGAGCGGAATCGTGGAAGTCCACGCGCCGGTTTCCGGCGTGATCACCGATCAGCAAAT
>DASQJB010000145.1:0-6727 GCA_035631295.1 Bryobacteraceae bacterium
GGTTCTGGTGCAAACTCGAGTCAGGACCGAATGTAGACTGGGCGTTGCTGCAGTTGTGTGGGCAAAAGTCAAGCTGCAAGCGCCGCGTTCCACAGTTCCGACAGAGTCGATATCCGAATCCCGAGCTTGCCCGTCTTGAACTGGCGCTTCTTGATCTTCTCCGCCAACTCGATGCCCCTAATGGTGATCGCCGCGTTGTCGAATCGTTTGAACCCCAGCATCGGCCGAATCCGCTGTTTCACTCGCCGGTGATCCTGTTCGATCAGGTTGTTTAAGTATTGGCTCGATCGGACCTGCACTGCTTGGGAGAGTTCCCCTGCTGCCTTCATTTCCTGAACTGCGCGATGCGATGCCGCATAGGCGTCCAGCGTGATCTTCGTCGGTTTGCGCCGGTTCTTCATTGCCTTGCGGAGAAAGGTCTTGGCCGCATTCACATCGCGATTTCGACCGCGGTCTAGCGTTGAGACGCCCCATAGCTTCTTTTCTCTTGACAGAAATATAAATATATATCAATATATCAATATGTCAATTAATGAAGGGCTTCTCCGAGCTGCTCAACGGCATACGAGCGGCGGCTGAGCCTACCAGACTCCGTCTGCTCGCTCTATCTGCGCATGCGGATCTGACGGTGAATGAGTTAGCTCAGATTTTGGGTCAGAGCCAGCCGCGGATCTCGCGTCACTTGAAGATTCTCAACGAGGCCGGACTCCTGGACCGTTCCCGTGAGGGCGTTTGCGGCCTTTTATCGTCTGGCCAGCGGCACCGGCCGGGGAACGGTTGGGATATGGGCCAGTGGCTAATCGATTCGGTCCCAGATCATGATCCCGAGATCGTGCGCGAAATGGACCGGTTAAATCAGATCAACCATGACCGGACATCTGCCGCTGAAGCGTACTCTCGCGAGAACGCGGTGCACTGGGACCGTGTCAGATCAATCTATGTAGATGAGGCGACCATAGAAAAAAAACTTCTGGAACTGGCGCCCGGACCGGTGCGGGAGCACCTGGATCTAGGTACAGGCGCAGGCCGCATCCTGGAACTGTTCTACGAACGTGCGGAACGGGGTTTGGGCATCGACCTGAGGCACGAGATGCTTTCGGTGGCGCGCGAAAAGCTGGCGAGATCGCCGCAGGCCCGCCGGCTGTCGGTTCGTCATGGGGACATCTCTCAGTTGCCGTTGAAAGACGCTTCGTTCGACCTGGTGACGCTGCATCAGGTGTTGCATTATGTGGCAGACCCGGAAGGCGTGCTCGCCGAGGCGAGCCGCGTAATGGAGCCGGGTGGGACATTACCTTTTGTCGATTTCGCTCCTCACAATCTGGAGATCTTGCGAGAGCAACACGCCATTTGCAGGCTGGGGTTCTCGGATAGGGAAGTGGCCGATTGGCTGCGCGACGCCGGCCTGGAAACCAATGCGCCTCTTCACCTGCAGGGCGATCCCTTGACAGTGACGATATGGACGGCGAGGGCGAAAGCCGTGTAGAGACCAAAGTCGATTGGAGAAACCATGCGTTCACCTACGCTCCTGAACATTCCTTCGCCGCCGGTCAAGCTTACCGAAGCGCGGCGAAACGTCGTCAATCTCTCTTTTGAGTTCTTCCCGCCGAAATCTCCGGCCGCGGAAGACAATCTATGGAAAGCGGCGCGATGCCTGGGCGCGATGCGACCTGGTTTTTGTTCGCTCACCTACGGCGCCAACGGCTCCATGCGCAGCAACTCCACCAGCCTGCTGGCGCGCCTTCAACGCGAGTCCGGCCGCCCCGTCGCGGCCCACCTCACGTGTGTGGGGGCGAGCCGTGGGGAGACCGACGAGATCGCGCGCGAGTTTCACGACGCGGGTGTAACCCATATTGTGGCGCTGCGAGGAGATTCTGCGGAGGGCGCTCCATTTACCCCCCATCCGGACGGGTATCGTAACGCCGCCGAACTCGTTCGAGGCCTGCGGCGTATCGCCGATTTCGAGATCAGCGTGGCTGCATATCCTGAAATTCATCCGGACGCCGTCTCCAGCCTTGGCGACCTGGACAATCTCAAGCGCAAGCTGGATGGCGGCGCCACCCGTTGCATCACGCAATTCTTTTTTGATTCAGACGTCTTTCTCCGATTTGTAGAACGAGCGCGCATGCACGGAATTCAGGCGCCCATCGTTCCCGGCATCCTGGCTCCGTTCAACTTCAATCACGTAGTACGTATGGCGCTACGTTGCGGCACGACTGTGCCCGCGTGGCTGCGGCATTTGTTCGAAGGACTCGACGATCAGCCGGACACCCGTAAATACGTCGCGATGAATGTTGCGGTCGAACTTTGCCGGCGATTGAGCGAAGTAGGAGTGCGCGATTTTCACTTCTACACGCTGAATCAGTCGGAGCTCAGCCAAGCTATCTGTCACGTTCTTGGCTTCCGTGCGCTGGAGCGTGCCGCATGAACGCGCTTCTCGATCAACTGCGCCAGCACGTTCTGCTTTGTGATGGGGCCATGGGAACCCGCGTGCAGGCCGCGAATCTGGATGTCGTGCGCGATTATGACGGCCACGAAAACTGCACCGATATCGTCACCCGTAAGCACCCGGATGTGATTCGCGAAATTCACATCAGCTACCTGGAAGCCGGAGCGGACATTCTGAAGACAAATACGTTCGGCGCTTCACCGGTCACGCTGGGAGAGTTCGGCCTCGCGGCGGAAGCATACTCTCTCAACGTGGAGGCCGCGCGGCTGGCGCGCGAAGCGATCGAGCAGGTTCCCCGTACGCGCCCGCGTTTTGTGCTGGGCGGCGTCGGCCCGGGCACCAAGCTTCCTTCGCTTGGCCACATCGAATACCACCGAATCGAGGACGCGCTCACGGAACAGTGCCGCGGCCTGCTAGATGGTGGCGTCGATGGGATTCTATTCGAAACTTGCCAGGATCCTTTGCAGATTAAAGCCGGGGTGAATGGCGCGCGCCGCGCGGCCGCACAGACCGGACGCACAGTTCCCGTCTTCGTACAGTTCACCGTGGAAACCTCCGGCACCTTGCTAGTGGGAACCGACATCGCGGCCGCGGCAACAATCGTCGAGGCACTAGGTGTCGACAGCCTGGGCCTGAATTGTGCGACCGGCCCCGCTCAAATGGTCGAGCACGTGAAATGGCTCGGGGAAAACTGGCCCGGCTTCATCTCCGTGCAACCCAACGCCGGTTTGCCAGAGATGCACGAGGGCCGCGTGTGCTATCGACTGACGCCCGCCGAGCTCGCGGCCTACATGGAATGCTTTGTGGTTCGCGACGGCGTCCACATGATCGGCGGCTGCTGTGGAACTACTCAGGATCACATCCGCGCGCTGGACCAAATGCTGCGGCGCCATGGCCCAGAACGCCCAGTTCCCTTAGCGCGCAGCGTGGTCTGGATTCCGGCCATTGCATCGCTTTACTCGCAAGTCCCTCTTCGCCAGGAGAGCGCCTATTTTTCCATCGGAGAGCGCTGCAACGCAAATGGATCGAGAGCCTTTCGGGAACGGCAAGCAAAGGGCGATTGGGACGGTTGCGTCGCGCTTGGCGTAGACCAAGTGAAAGAAGGGGCGCACGCCCTCGATGTGTGCACGGCCTTCGTCGGCCGCCAGGAATCGGCCGAGATGGCAGAGGTCGTCACGCGGATGCGCGGGCAAGTGAACGCTCCTTTAGTGATCGACTCAACAGAACTCGGTGTGATCGAATCTGCCCTCAGTCTGTATGGAGGCAAGGCGATTATCAACTCCATCAATTTCGAAGACGGCGAAGCGCCCGCGGCCGCTAGATTGCGCCTGGCCAGGAAATTCGGCGCCGCCGTTGTCGCACTGACCATCGATGAAACGGGTATGGCCAAATCCACATCGCGGAAAGTGGAAATGGCGCGCCGTCTTTACGATTTCGCGGTGAACCAGCACGGCCTGCCGTCATCGGACCTGTTACTTGACCCCCTCACCTTTACCATCTGCACTGGCAACGAAGAGGACCGCGAACTCGGCCTAGCCACACTGGACGCCATTGAGCAAATTCGCGGCGCGCTTCCCGAGTGCCAGGTGATTCTCGGCCTTTCGAATATCTCGTTCGGCCTGAATCCACTGGCCCGCCAAGTGCTGAACTCGGTGTTCTTGGATCACGCCTTGCGCCGAGGCATGACCGGGGCGATTCTTCATCATTCCAAGATTCTCCCCCTTAGCAAGATTGCGCCCAATGAGCTAGAGGCCGCCGAGAATTTGATCTACGCCCGGCACAGGCACGGCTTCGATCCGCTGCAAAACTTCCTGGCTTGTTTCGAAGGACGCACTTCCAAGCAACTCGTCGCCATGGATGAGAGCGCGCCCGTGGAGCAGAGGCTCGCCCAGCGTATCGTGGATGGCAATAAGGCTGGCCTGACGGAAGACTTGGATGAAGCGCTCCTGAAGTATGCCCCGCTCGAGATCATCAATCAGTTCCTGCTCGACGGTATGAAGACGGTGGGCGACCTGTTCGGCGCCGGTAAGATGCAACTTCCTTTTGTCTTGCAAGCCGCCGAAGTGATGAAGGCGGCGGTCACGTACCTGGAGCCAAAGATGGACCGGGAGTGCGGCGACAACAAAGGGACAATCGTACTGGCGACGGTCAAAGGCAATGTTCACGATATCGGCAAGAACCTAGTCGATATTCTGCTGACCAACAACGGCTATCGTGTGATCAACCTTGGCATCAAGCAGCCCCTGACGAACATCCTTGACGCCGCTAGCGAACATAACGCCAACGCCATCGGTATGTCCGGGCTTCTGGTGAAATCCACAGCGATCATGAAGGAGAACCTGGAGGAGATGACACGTAAGGATCTCTCCATCCCCGTGATCGTAGGCGGCGCGGCGCTGACGCGCGATTATGTCGGCGACGCCTGCGTTCCCGCCTATGGTTGTGGAAGGGTTGCCTACGCGTCGTCGGCATTCGAGGGCTTGCGATTGATGGGCAAGATTACAAGCGGACAGTTCGATGGGTATCTCGAGGCAGCCGCTCAACAACAGCGTGAACGCGCGGCAAAACGCGCC
Source organism: Bryobacteraceae bacterium (assembly GCA_035631295.1). Taxonomy (GTDB): domain Bacteria; phylum Acidobacteriota; class Terriglobia; order Bryobacterales; family Bryobacteraceae; genus Palsa-187. Next base: position 5,020 of record DASQJB010000145.1, read on the forward strand.
GCTCTGGCAAGACCCGCCGCCACAGTTTCGCCCAAAGAAATCAGGCGCGACGTTCCGATTCCGCAACCGCCGTTCTGGGGTGCGCGTTTGCTCGAATGGTTGCCGGCAGAGGCTATCCTGCGCTACTTGAATCGGACGATGTTGTTCCGATTTCATTGGGGATTTCGCGGTGGGGAAAGATCCGCGGAAGAAATGCGCGAATGGGAACGCCAGGAGGGCGAACGGATGCTCAACGAACTGTTGGCACGCTGCCGGGAGGAAAGTATTCTATCGCTTACCGCCGCCTATGGTTTCTGGCCCGCGTGCGGGGACGAGGACGATGTGGTAGTGTTAGGCCCTCCCGGGAGTCCGGACGAGGATCGCGAACTGTGGCGCTTCACGCTGCCACGCCAAACCAACGGTGGCGGCGCGTGTATCGCGGACTTTTTGCGTCCCATCAGCGAACCGGAGCGCGATGTGATCGCCCTCCAGGTCGTTACCAGCGGTCAACGCGTCGCCGATGTTGCCCGCGAATGGTTCGAGGCCGGCAGCTATAAGGACTACGTCTTTCTCCACGGCCTGGGCGTTGAACTCACTGAGGCGCTCGCCGAGCATGTACACGCCCGGATTCGCCATGAACTCGGCTTTGGCCATGTAGACGACCCCGATCCGGAAAAGATGCTGAAGCAAGGCTATCGAGGCTCGCGGTATTCGTTTGGTTATCCCGCTTGCCCGGATCTTTCGCAGCAACGGCGCCTGCTCGAATTACTCGACGCCGGCCGCTGCGGGATCACCATGAGCGAAGAGGATCAACTGTGGCCGGAGCAGTCCACCAGCGCGATCGTCTTGCATCATCCCGAAGCTCGGTATTTCTCAGCGAATTGAGCAAATGGCCCGTCGCGGCCAGATCCGCGCGGTTTGGCGGCCAGATCCGCGCGGTTTGGGCGTTAGAACTTTGCCGCGTTTGGAACTATGATCTGAGCCAGCAGCGAATAGCGAGTGCCTGCCAAATCGTGCCGACAGAGCGGTCAATCGGCACCGATCGTTTTTGCCCGCCTGTTTGGCTATTCTTCTGCTCTGCATCGTCCGATTGTGCGAAGAATTTTCCAAGAACCGCTGCACCAGCAAAGGCAATCATCCACCTGAGGCGCATAAAGTCTCGACCTCCCGCGGGAACTCGAGTGCCACGGATCGCGCGACGCAGCTAGTACGCTCTCAACGACCCCTGGGACCTAATGAGTACAGCGGGTAGTCGTACCAACACGAACTGTCCGAACAGATCACTGGCGATCCCGTGCATCTAATCGCGGCTTCGGCCGTAGAGGTTAAGACCCGCCTGTTACAGGCTCAAAACCTAAACTGCAACCCCAGCCTAAGCATGCGGGGGATTTGTACGGCTGACGGCTGTCCTCCAATGCCCCCAGTCAGATACGGCTTAACGCTTGTGCCGAGCGTCTCACTTTCCGTCAATACCGTATTGGCGTTGATGACGTTGAACACCTGCACCTCGGCCGAGAGCGTCATGTTTTCGCGCGGACGGAACACGCGCCGGAGGCCGAGGTCGAGTTGATTCAATTGCGGCGTGAGACGGGCGCCCGGGGCTACCAGCGGGATCACCTCCGAGCCTTGCTTCAGGCCGGGGTCCACCAGCGCACCTGGGTTGGGACAGTTGCAGTCGGCCGGGTACCTGGTCGTCGACGTGACGTTCCAATTTACGACGTACAGGCCA
>DASQJB010000146.1:0-13878 GCA_035631295.1 Bryobacteraceae bacterium
GAAGAAATTCGTCCTAGTGGGCCATGACTGGGGCGGCGCCGTGGCGTGGTCCTTCGCGATCGCGCACCCGGAAATGGTGGAGAAGCTCATCATCGTCAATGCGCCCCACCCCGGGATCTTCGCGCGCCTGTTAGCCGGGGACGCAGCGCAACAGCAGGCGAGCCAATACATGCTGCTATTCCGAAGCCCGCAAGCCGAGGCGACGCTTTCCGCGGGCAACTACGCGGCGCTCGTGAACGCCGTGCTGGGCGCTGGTCTGAAGAATGGCGTTTTCACGGAGGCGGATAAGGCGGCATATCTGAAGGCCTGGTCGCAGCCGGGCGCGCTGACCGGAGGGTTAAATTACTACCGGGCAAACCAGGTCGGTCCTCCGGCGCCGGGACAGGCCGCGGGCGCGAGCGAGCCGGGAGGGAATTTCGCTGTCGATCCCAATCGCCTGATGGTGACGACGCCGTCGCTGGTGATCTGGGGAGAGAAGGACACGGCGCTGTTGACTCAAAACTTGGACGGCCTCGATCAGTTCGTTCCGCGGTTGACGATCAAGCGCATACCGGACGGTTCGCACTGGGTGATTCACGAGAAGCGGGATGAAGTGAACGCGGAAATTCGCGCGTTCCTGCGCTGAGGCCGGTTACGAAAACTTGACTGCCGCGATGCGCAGTTGCGGCATCGCCTGATTCCAGCTCTCAGGAAGCTCATCAAAGGGAAGGCGGAAGGACTTAGTCTCGCCCGGCTTCAATCCGCCCATCTTGAAGCCGACGATGGGCATACGCTGGCGCAGCACCAGTTGCTGATAAGCGTCGTAAAACAAACAATTAATTTCCACGATTTCGATGGGACGGTCGCCTGAATTGGTGATGTTGCCTTGGATCTCGACTATGGTCTGCTTCATGTAATTGCCCGTCGCTTTCATGGAAACGTCGCTCAATTGGAGATTTCGAACGTACGCATTAGCTTCGGGCGTGAGCTGGAGCGGAGGCTCCGGGCGGCTGGCGTGCTGAACATAGGCGTAGGTGGCGGCGCCCAACACGGCAACCACGCCCGCAACATACACGGGAACGCCAATTTTGAAGCCTGTTCGCTCAGAGGCCACTGATGGTCATCTCCCCGATCAAGATAGAAGGCGATTCAATGGAATGGCGGAACTCCAAATTCGAGGCGACTTGTTGGACATCCAACAGCATCTGCTTCAGGTTTCCCGCAATGGTGATTTCCGAGACGGGATATGCAAGCTCTCCATTTTCGATCCACAATCCTACGGCGCCGCTGGAATAATCGCCGGTGACGGTGTTGGCGGCCGCGCCGATTAATTCAGTGACATACAGGCCTTGCGTCAAACCCCGAATCACGGATGCTTCGCTGACGTCTCCGGACTCAATAAAAAAGTTGTTCGGCCCGACTCCGGCACTCCCGCTAAGGCCCCGCGAGGCGTTGCCTGTTGTCCGCAACCCCAGCTTGCGCGCGCAATACGCGTTCAGAAGATAGCTCCTTAGCACGCCGCGCTCAACCACCACAGTGCGGCGCCCGGCGACGCCTTCATCGTCGAAGGGAGAGCTGCCGAACAAGCCGGGCAGCGTCGCGTCGTCGACGATGGTCAAGGAATCCGAGGCGATCTTTTCACCGAGTTTGCCGGCGAGGAAGGAAGCGTGACGGTAGATCGCGCCGCCGTTGACAGCGTCGAACAATTCGGCCAGGAGCGCGCGTGCAGTGCGCGGCTCGAAAATCACGGGAGCCTTTTGCGTGGGAATCTTGCGCGGATTCAGCCGTCGCAGTGCGCGCTGAGCGGCGTGGAGGCCTACTTGCTCGGGGGTTTCGATGTCGCTGGCTTTGCGGGAGGCGGATTGCCAATAGTCGCGCTCCATGGAGCCATTGCTTTTCGCCACGGGCGCGGCGCTCAGGGCGCAGCTCGAAGTGCGGTAAGAACCGGTGAAGCCGAGCGAGTTCGCAAAAACGCGCGTGCCCAAATAAGAATCGAAAGACGCGCCTTCGGAGTTTTGAATGCGGGGATCCGCGTTCAGAGCCGCGTCCTCCGCGCGCAGCGCTTCCGAGATCTTCCAATCGGTCTCCATCCGCGCGACGGCTTCATCGTAGAGCTGAAGATCGGATTCGACGCGGCCGAGATCGGACGGTTCGGGAAGGCCGGCGTGCGGATCTTCGGTAGTGATCTTGGCTGCGTCCAAGGCGGCGCGAACCATATTGCCGATCCCTTCTTGCGAAAGGTCGGAGGTGTGGGATGAGCCGGTGTGACGGCCGATGAGCACGCGGATGCCCGCGCCGCGCGATCCAGCCTGCTTCAGATTCTCGATTTGGCGCATCCGAACCTGGGCCGTGAACTCTTCGCCTTCGGAGATGGTGCACTCCGCGTCCGTGGCTCCAAGGTCGAGCGCGCGCTTAACCGCGCTTGCGGCAATCTCCTCCAACCGGTTCATGCCGCCGTGCCTCCCACCGTCATGCGGTCGATCCTCACAGTGGGAATGCCGACGCCCACGGGCACATGCTGGCCCTCCTTGCCGCAGATTCCGATGCCTTCGTCAAGCTGGAGATCATGGCCCACCATGCTGACGTATTTGAGAGCCTCGGGTCCGTTGCCGATGAGCGAGGCGCCGCGGAGGGGCCGGGTGAGTTTTCCGTCTTCGATCAGGTAGCTTTCCGTGGCGGAGAAGACGAAATTGCCGCTGGTGATATCCACTTGGCCTCCGCCGAACGTGGCGCAGTAGATTCCCTTGGGCACGCTGCGGATAATTTCTTCGGGATCGCTATCGCCCGCGAGCATATAGGTATTCGTCATGCGCGGCATGGGGATGTGCTGATAGCTTTCGCGGCGGCCGCTTCCCGTGGATGCGGATTTCATCAGCCGGGCCGAAAGCTCATCTTGAAGATAGCCGCGCAGCACCCCGTTTTCGATGAGCACGTTCTGACGAGTGGGCGCGCCTTCGTCGTCGACGTTAAGCGAGCCGCGGCGGCTGCCGCCGCCCCAGGCGCCGATGGTTCCGTCATCGATGACGGTGCAGAGCGGGCTTGCGACTTTTTCTCCGATCCGGCCGCTGAAGGCGGATACGCCCTTCCGATTGAAGTCGGCTTCGAGGCCATGTCCCACGGCTTCATGGAGAAGAATGCCGGGCCAACCGGGACCTAAGACCACGGTCATTTCACCCGCTGGCGCTTCCGCGGCGCTCAACTGCACAATCGCCTGGCGGGCGGCTTCGCGGGCGAAGTATTCGGGCGTCTTCTCGTGGATGAAGAAATCGAGCGTGACGCGTCCCCCGCCGCCGGAATGCCCGGCCTCCGGAGGTCCGCCATTTTCCCGCGCCAGGACGGTCACGGCCATGCGAGCCATCGGCTGGCGGTCGAAGCTCAAGCGGCCGTCGCTGGTCGCGACCAAAACATTGCGAAGGTTGTCGGCGTAGATGGCCTGAACCTGAAAGATCCTCGAATCGTAGGCGCGTGCGGCGGCGTCGGCTCGCTTGACCAATTCGACGCGCTCGGGCAATCCTGCTTCGTGCGGCGCGTGAATCATCGGATAAAGGTTGTGCTTATGGGCCTCTTCGAAGCCGGTCTTGGCGATGCTGGCCGGCCCTTTGGCGATGCGAGCGGCGACGCGCGCGGCTTTGCGGATCTTTTCGGGGCTGAGATCGTCGCTGTAGGCGTAGCCGGTCCGCTCGCCGGAGATAACGCGAACGCCCACGCCGAGCGTCACGCCTTCGGTGGCGTTTTTGACGATGCCTTCGTCAATGCCGATGGAAGTGTTGGCAAGATATTCAAAATAAAGGTCGGCGTAGTCGCCACCCGAGGAGAGCGCCTCGCTCAGGTATGACTCGAGATCGTGTTCAGTGAGGCCGAATCGTTCAGCAAAGAAAGAGTGGGAGAAGCTCACGATTCGAGCCTAGCATGTGGCTAGCGGCCAGGGCCTCGCCGTTTTTCACGCTACCCTGACTTCGTGCCAAAGAAGATCGCCATCAAGCTGCCGGCCGAGATCGCTATTTGGGCGCGCCGGAGGGCGGGTGAGGAAAACAACTCGATTTCCAAGCTTGTGAGCGGGCTGCCGGAGCGCGAGATGCGATTGAGCGATGCATATTGGCGCCCTTTTGAGTACTGGAAGTCCCATCGCCCCATTGCGGTGGCGGGCGCGACAGGCCGGATGAGTCGCAGCGAAGCCCGTGCACCCCAAAGCAGAAAGCGTATGCCATGAGGCTGATAGTGGCCGCGATACGTCTCGTTGGCGGCGTGATGGGGATCTACACCTTCGTCAAGCATCGCAACTATGTTTCTACTCTCCCCGCCGATCCTGAAAACGATATCCTTAAACCAAAGTTCAAATGGGACTTCTGGCGCGCGCTGGCTTTTGTTGCGCCTGGAACTTGGTGGGCGCTGAGTTACTGGTTCCCCGGTCTCCGCATCCGTTTCAAATGACCCAAGCTCCCCTTGTCGCTCAGTAGCGGGTAACTCCACGACCGGCTATGAATTCGGTCATCCCTGCGGATTCAACACTGGGTTCGTCGGGTATACGACTCCGGCCGTCGGGCTCCTTCGAGCGGCCGCCGTGATATCCTGCGCGTAAAGAAGGGAATCCGGTCTTTCGCGCTATGCGCACCCAATCCTATTCCACGCCTTCCGGCATCCTTGTCGAACGCGCCGAGTCGGTCGTGTCTTATCATCGCGGTTTGGAGAGCCTGCTGCGCAAGCTCGATAGCCGGCGTGGCATCTATCTTTCCTCAGGTTATGAGTACCCAGGAAGGTATTCCCGCTGGGACATCGCTAGCGTTGCGCCGCCGCTGGAAATCGTCGCGCAGGACCGCGATGTTTCCTTCCGCCCGTTGAATGCTCGCGGCAAAGTTTTCAATCGGTTGCTGGAGCCGGTGCTCGCTCCGCATCCTCATTGGGATGAGTTTCGCAATGAAAGCGGGACGCTTCGCGGCACGCTGAAGCCTCTGCCCGGGCTCTTCCCGGAAGAAGAGCGGAGCAAACAGCCTTCGGTTCTTTCGGTACTCCGCGCACTCATCGGCGAGTTTCATCATCCGCTTGCGTCGCGGCTGGCCTTGGCCGGCGCATTCGGATACGACCTGCTGTTTCGCTTCGACCCCATCGAGCAGAAGCTGCCGCGGACGAATGTTCAAGATCTGCGTCTGTTCCTTTGCGACGACATCTATTTCATGGACCGGAAGAAGGAGCAGATCCAGCGCTTCCAGTTCGATTTTTCGCGCGGCGAAGAATCGACTCGCGGCCTCAAGCGCACCGCCGAGCCGATCCCGCGCCCTCGAAAATCCGACGACGGTCCCATCGTCAGCGACCACACGCCGGAGGAGTACATGGCCGGCGTAGAAACCGTGCGAGAAGGCATGCGCCGCGGCGATTACTACGAAGTCATCCTCCGCCAGACCTTCTCGGCGCCCTTTACCGGCAGCGCTTCGGAATTGTTCCATCGCATCCAGAAGGCCAGTCCTAGCCCTTATGAGCTACTGCTGCAATTCGGAGACGAGCAGCTCATCGGAGCCTCGCCCGAAGTGTTTGTGAGAGTAGAAGGGCGGCGCGTGGAGACCAGCCCCATTTCCGGAACCGCGCGGCGCACCGGCGATCCGCTGCGCGACGCCGACAGCATCCGGCAACTGCTTAGCTCTATGAAAGAGGAATCGGAGCTGACCATGTGCACGGACGTCGACCGCAATGACAAATCCCGCGTCTGCGTACCGGGGAGCGTCCGCGTGATCGGCAGGAAACTGGTGGAATCCTACGCGGGCTTATTCCACACCGTGGATCAGGTGGAAGGAACGCTGGCCGAAGGCTTCGATTCGCTCGACGCTTTCCTAACGCACATGTGGGCGGTGACGGTGATCGGCGCGCCCAAGAAATGGGCGGCTCGCGCGATTGAAAGCCTGGAAAAAGATGCGCGCGGCTGGTATGGCGGAGCCGTGGGCCTGATCTCGCTCGACGGCGACATGAATACCGGCATCACCATCCGCACGATTCATGTGCGCGAAGGCGTAGCCCGTTACGCCGCCGGGGCAACGTTGCTTTACGATTCGATCCCCGCGAATGAAGACGCCGAATGCCGGCTGAAGGCTACAGGTTTCTTCCGGGCATTGCGGCCGGAAGAGCCAACTCAGGCAGCCGACAAGAACCGATCGGCTGCCCCACAGACTGCCGCACCTTCTGGAATTCGTCTCCTCCTCGTAGACAACGAGGACTGCTTCATCCACACCCTCGCCAATTACGCGCGCCAGACCGGCGCTGAAGTCATCACCTATCGCGCCGGGTTCCCCCTGGAGCTAATCCAGCAAATGGCGCCTTCGCTGATTCTGGTCTCGCCCGGTCCCGGCCGCCCCGAGGACTTCGGCGTTTCCGCGCTGATCCGCCACGCCGCGAAGCTTGAGGTGCCCGTCTTTGGAGTCTGCCTGGGCTTGCAAGGAATGGTGGAAGCGTTTGGAGGCGAGCTCGGCGTGCTCGATTACCCTATGCATGGCAAGCCTTCTTTGATCCGCAACGCGGGCGCGGGCGTATTCGAGGGATTGCCCGAGACATTCCGCGTGGGCCGCTATCATTCGCTTTACGCGATTCGCGAGAAGCTGCCTTCGTGCCTGGAGGTCACGGCGGAGACCGAAGACGGCGTGATCATGGGCATCCGCCATCGCGAGCTGCCCATGGAAGCGGTGCAATTCCATCCTGAATCGATCCTGACTCTGGAAGGCGATTGCGGGTTGAAGCTGATGCAAAACGCGGTGAGGATCGGAGCGAAGTCCGCCGCGTGGACGTAATCGTAATTGGCGGAGGGCTGGCCGGTCTTTCCGCCGCCGCCGCTCTGGCGAGCGGAGGTTGCCGCGTCAGGGTGCTCGAGGCAAAGCCCTACCTGGGCGGCCGCGCCGCGTCTTATGAAGCAGGCGGCGAAACCATCGACAATTGCCAGCACATCCTCTTGCGATGCTGTATCAACCTGCTGGATTTCTACAAGCGTCTGGGCGTGGCAGGCGACATCAAGTTCTATGGCGACTTCACTTTCATCGAGCCCGGAGGAAGGCGGAGCGTGATGCGCCGCAGTCTTCGATCTTTCCTCTCCCTTCCATTCTTGAGCTTGGGCGATAAGTTCGCGATCGCGCGTGGCGTGGCCGCCGCCGGTGGGGAGTATTCGAAGCGCAGCGATCTGGACGCCATCACGATGCTCGATTGGCTAAGGGAGAAGCGCCAGCCGCAACGTGCAATCGAGCGTTTTTGGCGACAGGTGTTGGTCAGCGCCATCAGCGAAGAACTGGATCGCATGGCCGCCCGCCACGGGCTTCAGGTTTTCAAGCTCGGATTCCTCGCCGGGCCTGACGCGCACGAATTTGGCGTCCCCACCGTGCCGCTCGGCAAATTGTACTCAAGCGAAGCCTGGCGCAGATTCGAGGGCGTGGAGATCGTTCTGCGCGCCGGGGCACAGGCTTTCAACCTGTGCGATGGGCAGGTGGCCTCGGTTGCGACTTCGGCCGGCGAGCTTCGCGCCGACGCTTACATTTGCGCTGTGCCATTCGAGCGTTTGTCAGCGCTGGGAGTTCCCGTGGACGTGAGCGGCATGGAACATTCTCCCATCACCGGCATTCATCTGTGGTTTGACCGCCCGATCACCGATCTTCCGCAGGCGACGATGCTGGACCGGACGATTCAGTGGATGTTTAACAAGGACGAAGGCCGGTACATCCAGATCGTGGTGAGCGCATCGCGCAGCATGGTGGAGATGCCCCGCGCTGAAGTCATCGCGCTTGCGGTGCGGGAGCTTGCGGAATTCTTCCCAGCCGCGCGCGAGGCGAAGCTGGAAAAGGCACACGTGGTCAAGGAAGTTCGGGCCGTGTTTTCGGCGCAACCGGGCTTGGAATTGCGCCGGCCGACTGCGCGCACGGCCGTCAAGAATCTTTTCCTGGCGGGCGATTGGACGCGCTCGGGCTGGCCTGCCACCATGGAAAGCGCCGTGCGCAGCGGCTATCTGGCCGCGGAAGCGATCACCGGTCAAAGATTCCTGCTGCCCGATCCGGCTTAATCGTCGATTCCGCCTCGACACGAGTGTCGAGACGGCAGGCAACAGTGCCAGGCAAGAGTGCGTGCGCCACGCCGAGGCCGGCGGGACTTGGTTAGCCTGTCGCCGCCTCTTGCCGTAGGCTCTGCGTCGCCAGCAGTCGGAAGATTTCCTCGCCTAAATCGGTTGAGTTTCGGGCATCGAGCGAATGCAGCTCGGCAAGCAAGTCTCCGATAGCCGAGGGCTTCGTGTCATCGGTAGTGACCGGTAAGATCCGCTTCTGAAGCCGAGAATCCTTAAGGGCCGTCCGCACCTCCGCTCTCACCCAGTCGCTTTCGACCGCGTGCTTGCTGACGATGACAAGCACCCAGTCCGACTTAAACAGCCCGGCCTCGATCGCCTGAATGTATTTCTCGCCCGGAATAATATCCGCGTTCGAATACCAAGTATCAATTCCCCTCTTAGCCAAAGGTCCGGTTATGTTGCGCTCCACAAAGATCCGGTCCTGGTGGTTGTGGCTGATGAACACCCGAACGGGCGTCTCCGGCTTCAACCGTTTCAAATGGTATTGCCGATAGGCGACGCCCACGCTTTGCCCGGGCTTCCGCAGCTCATACGTGAGAGGGCCTTCGCTGTCGGCAAGCAGGTCGCGAACCGCCGCCCAGGTCGCCTGATCCACCAGCACGCGGCGTCCGTTGCGGGCCTCGCGCTGGAACGCCGAAGCCAGGTTCACCGCGTTTCCTATGGCGGTGAAATCCCGCACGTGCGCGCTGCCAATTGTTCCGACGGTTACTTCATCGGTGGTGATGCCGATTCCCAAGTCGAGAAACGCCAAATCCAGATTGCTCGACTCAGCCCACCTCTGGCGCAGGATCTCAAAGCGCTCCAGCATGGCGAAAGCGCAGCGTACGGCGCGCTGGGGTCCGTTCTGATGGCGGAAAAAGGCGAATACTTCGTCCCCAATGAACTTATTTACAATGCCATCCCGCACTAGCACCTGGTCGGCGAACATCGTCAAAAGGTCGTTCACGATCTGTTGTGTGCTCGCCGGGTTTCCCTGCGATTGGCAGAGTTGCGTGAAGCCCCGCATGTCCGCGAACAGCATAGTCATCCGTTCGCGAACAGCCGGCGCATTCAAGAGCTTTGCAAGATCGTCCTCCATTCCATCGCGGGAGTAGAGGCCTCGATGCGCTACTACATCGCGAATCAGTCGCGCGGCCCGGATCGCAGCCCCCGCTTGCACAGAGAAGTGCTCCAGAAGAATCTTGTCCCGTTCGTCATAGTCCCCGCTTCCCTTGTTCAGAATCTGAACCACTCCGATGCTTTTGCGCTCAGCCATAAGGGGGATGCAAACCATACACCGGGATGGCTCGTTCGTCTGCTCGTCGACTCCTTTGAAATGCCGGTCATCTTGTTCGAGCCGATGTTGGACGACTGCCTCGCCGGAAGTAAACGCCTCGCCCGCCTTGCTGCCTTGGAGTGGAACCCGTTGGCTGGAGCGTTCACCCCAGTTGGCGAGCAACTCGGATGCCTTGTCTCCGATGGCGGCAGCGAAAAACAAACCGCCCCGCTCCGGATCGTGGAGAAGGATCGAGCCGTCCGGAGAATCCGTCATGGCGCAAGCTCTTTCAAGGATCGTGCGGACCAGGCGGTCGTGATCGGTTTCAACCGCCAACTGCTTCGCGCAGTCCAATAACGATGCAAGATCCTGAACGGACAGAGAGCTCAATGAATCCATATCTGGCCACGCTAACACCTCTGCGACGGCAGTTTCAATCTCTGCCCGCCACTCGCCGGAAGAATTGCAGCGACTCCTCCGCGCATCGTTCCCACCGGTACCGCTGCGCGACCTCTCTGCCGCGGGCGCTCAGATCGGTCCGCAGATCCGCGGCCTCCAGCACGCGTGAGATAGCGGCTGCGAGCTCAGACGGGCTACGAGGATCCACCAACATCGCCGCGTCCGCGGTGATCTCGGGCAATGAGGAAACATTAGACGTCACGATGGGGACGCCCGCGGCCATGGCCTGCGCCACAGGGAATCCGAAGCCTTCGTAGATCGATGGATAAATGAATGCGGTAGCCCCGGCGGTCAAGCCCGGCAAGTCCGCTTCCGGCACGTATCCCAGATAAGTGGCCTCGGCGCGAATTCGCTCCAGAGTGGACTTCGCGCCCCAGCCCGCCGGTCCTGCAACTACGAGATCGAATGCCCGTCGAAGCTCGGGATTCAGCAATCGCCACGCATCGAGAAGCGCATTCAAGTTCTTGCGCGGCTCGATCGTGCCTACAAACAACGCGTACGGACGCAGGCGCTTCATCTTTGGCGCATCGAAATATTCCTCAGCTACGCCGGAATGAATTGTGGTGATGCGCTCGGGCGAGAGGCCCAGCAGACGGATGGCGTCGGCGCGGGTGTTTTCCGAAACCGCGATCAATCCATCGGCGCGTCGCACAGTCCGTTCGAAGAACCGGTGGTCCGACTCGATGTTGCCGGACGTGTGAAGCTCCGGCAGCAGGTGTGCCGTCAGATCGTGAATGGTGGCCGTCAACACGCAGCGTTTCGGTGCATGGCGGACCTGATTAGAGGCGTGGAAGACATCCGGGCGCTCCAGCAGAAGGGCGGTTGCTCCGGGACCGAGCAGATTCGCGGCGTGCACAGCCGCGAGGCGCGAAACCGTGGTCCAAGGCCCCAGCGTGGATGCATCGTGGTTCAACTCGCCTAGATCGCCAAGTCTGGGGAATATCCGAATATCTTCGCCGGCATCAGGGCCCGCGGCGCACCGGCGCAGATGCCGCACCCAGTGATAGACGTAGCTTTTAACGCCGGCGCTGCGCACTAATGCAGGGACGGCGTCTATGGTAATGCGGAGCGGCTTCACGTGACAGGCTGATTGGAAAATACGAACTTGCCGCCGCTTTCGATGAGGGTGTAAAGGGCCCCCGGCGCGATCAGCGCGCGGATGCGCCCGACGCGCGGCTGTTCCACGCAAATGTAATACCGTTGCGGCGAAAGCCAGCGCTCGCGGAATCCGCCATCGTCGAGGAAAACATCCGGCGGAGCGTCGGGGGCATAGGAGCCGTATTCCAGGTTGTTCACGCGGCCATTCAGCAGCAGAATCCGCTTTCCGTGATAAGCCTCGGCATAGAACACCACGGAAGAGAACGTGTAGTATTGGTCATCTAGAATTAGACTGCCGGAAGGAGCCCCGTTTAGGGCTTCCGCCAACGCGCGCGACGATAGATACGGATCGAACGTCACCAGGGCTAGCCTCGCTGCGTGGACGAAAAGCACCATCATGACTACGCCTCCCAAAATCGGCACCCGGCGAATCGAGAGCGCGCCAGCGAAAAACGCGATCCCCGCCACAATCAGAGGCGTTTTCAAATAGGCGAAGGAAGCAAGCGTTAAATCGCCCATGTGCGCTAAAGAGAGCGTGTAGGCTTGCGGATCCTGCTGGTTCAGCGCTCGGGAGATATCGCCCGGAGCGGGCAGCTTCCACACGCTGGCCAAGATGCCTGCGATAACCAGAGCCGCCGCGGATGCGATAGCGGTCAAGGCCCAGCGTCCTCGTCGCGTCCGGGCCTCGCGCTCGGGCGCGGCGAGCGCAGATGCGATCAACAGCGCGAGCGCCGGATAGCAGGGCATCGAATAATACTCTTGCGTAGAAGAAAACGTAAAGAACAGCAGCAAGAAACCTGCCCAGCACAAGCACAACAGACGCATGCGACCGGCGCGATCGACAGGACGGAAGCGTAGCTTCGCCACAGCCGGAAAATACACGCTCCAGGGAAACAGCCAAAGCAGGTGAAAGAGCCAGAAATACAGCCGAGGGACCGTGTTGTAGTCGCGAGGATAGCGCAGGTTCAAGAACCGCAATACGTGCTCGTTCATGAAATAGAACCAGAAAAACCCTCGGTATTCGCCCGGCCGGCTGTGAAGGGTGAAATCGAAATACGGCGGATTGCGCAGCGTGGCTAGAACGTGCCACGGCGCCGCGATGGCCAGGGCGATCAGAACGCCGCGGCCGATACGGAGTCTTCTCCAGGTCTCGCGCGATCGAAGCCCGCCCGTAAATACCAAAAAAATCACCGCGGCCGCGATTGGGAAAATGGCGGCGATCAGCCCTTTCAGCAGCAAGCCCGCGCCGATGCCGGCCGCCATCGCGGACGCCCAAAGGCCGGGGCGGGGTTCTTCCGGATCTAGCGCGCGAAGAAACGACCACATCGCCAGGGAAACTGTTGCCGTGATGGTGACGTCCGGAATCTGGATGCGGGTGAAGAGAAACAATCCCACGCACGTGGCGAGAATGAGACCGGCGAACATTCCGGCGCGTTTGGAAAAGGCCCACGATCCGATACGTAAGGCAAGCCAGCACAATAGCACTGCCGAGAGCGCCACGGGCAGCCGCGCAACCCAATCGCGCACTCCGAATGCTTTGAAGGCCAGCGCCATCAGCCAATACTTGAGCGGCGATTTCTCCAGATATACGACGCCATCTAGCCGCGCGGTGACCCAATCGCCCGAATCGAGCATATTGCGGGCGATTTGCGCCTGCACGGCGTCGACATCGTCCATGAGCGCCGGCGGGCTCACGATGCAGCCGAGGAAGATGATGGCCGCCACCGCCAGGACGATTAGGTCAGCGTGGAGACCGCGGGCTTCTCTTTCAGGCGAATTCCCGAGGGCGGACCGATGCGCCAATGACGCATCCACAGAAACAGAACCAGAAGCCCCCATAAGTGATACCCGAGATTAGCACGGCGGTCCAGATGAGCATGCAGAACCGCTTCGATGGCGGACCAGGAAAAGAGGCCGGAATCCGCCGCGGCGCGCTGGTTCAAAGTATCGAGGAGCAGGGGACGAAGCACGCCTCTCAGCCAGTCGTGGGCCGGAATATCGAAACCCTCTTTTTTTCGCGCCAGCACGGGGCGGGGAAGACGGTCGCGCATCAACTCGCGGAGGATGAATTTCAAGCGCCCTCCGCGGATTTTCATGTTCTCCGGCAGCCGGGCCGCGAACTCCGCGATGCGATGATCGAGAAATGCGGGCCGCACTTCGAGCGAATGCGCCATGCTCATGCGGTCCGATTTGTAAAGAATATCGTCCGGCAGGTAATTCAACTGATCCAGCCAGAGAAAGCGGTTGAGATAGCCTACGTTCTCGCACGGAATCGTCAATGGATCATAGCCGTCTTGGAGTTCGGGCGGCTCCAGCAGTTGCCGCCGGCCCGCGCTTGAAAACGTGCCATTCCAATAGGCGTGTGCTTCGACAGGCGGCAGCAAGGAGCCTTCGAGCAGCCGCGTGACTTTGTAGTCCCAGCCGATCTTTTCGTTTGACACGGGCAGCCGGCGCGCGGCTCTCGCCGCCGCTTGGAGCCAGCTCCGCGGCAACCGTTGCAGATGGCGCGCGTAATGATCCGCCAGATACGTCTGGTACCCGCCGAAGATCTCGTCGGCGCCCTCGCCCGAAAGAGCGACGGTCACTTCTCGCCGGCTCATCTTGGAAAGAAACCAAACAGGAACGGCGCCTGCGTCGCCGCTGGGCTCGTCTGAGTATTGCGCCAGTTCTTCGATCGCCTCCGCCAGGCCGCACTCTGGATTTAGATCGAATTCATGATGATCCGTGCTGTACCGCCGGGCAACCTCGCGGAAGTACGGAGCTTCGTCAAAGCTCCGGCCGCGGAAGGAGACGGAGAAAGTCTTGAGTCTCCCCGGGGCTTGCTCGGAAGCGTAGTGCACGATGGTGGAGGAGTCTAGACCCCCACTTGACCAAACGCCGAGCGGAACGTCCGCCGCCAGTTGCTCGCGGACGGCGGCGCGCAACAGCCAGTCGAGCTGCTCCTTCGCGCCTTCCAGCGTCTGGCGCGGGTCGGGTTCAAATTCCAGCCGCCAGTAAGCGTGAA
>DASQJB010000147.1:0-15284 GCA_035631295.1 Bryobacteraceae bacterium
GGGCTCACAGAAAGTTTCGGAAGCGGAAGAGCTGCGGCGCCTGGTTCCGGTGTTGAAGCGGTTGCGCGATCAAGTGGCGGTTCCGATCTCGGTGGATACTTACAAATCCGGCGTCGCGGCCAAGGCGCTCGAATTAGGCGCCCTGATTATCAACGATCCCACGGCTCTCACTTCCGATCCTGAGATGGCGCGGGCGGCGAGCCACGGCAACGCCGGCTTGGTTCTGAATCACATGCGTGGAAATCCGCTGACGTGGGCCAAGCTGCCTCCACTCAATGACGCGATGAGGACCATCGCGGCCGAACTCGATGCATCGGTTCACCGGGCGCTGCGAGCGGGGATGGAAAGAAAGCAGATTGTTATCGATCCAGGACTCGGCTTCGGCAAGCGCAAGGAGCAGAATGCAGAGATTCTGGCGCAGTTGGGCGCTCTGTCCCGGCTGGAATTGCCTATCCTGGCCGGCCCGTCGCGCAAGCACTTTCTGGCGCGGGACACGGCCGATCAAACCGAATTCGCTACCGCGGCGGCGGTGACCGCCGCGATCCTGCACGGCGCGCACATCGTCCGCGTGCACGATGTAAAGGCGATGAGAGTCGTGGCGGACGTGGCGGACGGGATTCTGCGGGCGGAGGAAGAGTAGCCCGCAAAGGGCGCGCGGGCACCCTCATTTCAGCCAACGCGAGCCCCGCGCGCTCCGTTTTGCGGGCTGTAACTTAGAAGCTCAGCGCTTCTGGCACCGCGGACAAAAATGCGTGCTGCGTTGCGCTACCAGGATCCGGCGAATGGGCGTGCCGCAATTCACGCAGGGCTCGCCTTCGCGGCCATAGACGCGGTGCCGCACCTGGAACGAACCGGGCTGGCCGTTCCCATCCACGTAATCGGAGATCGATGAGCCGCCCAGCGCGATTGCTTCGTTCAAGATCTCTCGGATCGCCTGACGCAGACGGCAAGCCCTTTCCTTGCTCAATCTCGCGGCCGTCGCCAGCGGATGAATGGCTGCCGCGAACAGGCTCTCGTCGGCATAGATATTGCCCAATCCAGCGAGAAACCTTTGGTTGAGCAGCAGCGCTTTGACGCGGGCCTTGCGGCGAAGCCTTTGCCGGAATTCCTCGAACCCGATTTCGAGCGGCTCCGGACCCAGATGGGCCACGCGTTTGGGTGGTCCCGCGCTCCATTCGATTCTTCCGAACTGCCGCGGATCGTCGTAGAGGAGTTGGCCGTCGTCCAGCGTGAAAACTCCGTGGGTGTGCTCGCTGGGCCGCCCCTGAATCAAGAGCCTGCCGGTCATGCCGAGGTGCACGGCGAGCGTGCCTTGATCGAGACCGATAACGATGAACTTGCCGCGTCTGCCGACGCTCTCCACGCGCCGTCCGGCGAGGCGCGATGCAAGCGCCGCGCGATTCCCCGGCGTCACGTGTTTCGAGCTGAAGCTAGCCGAAAGGATGCGCCGGCCGGCGAGATGCGGCGCGATGCTGCGCACCACGGTTTCTACTTCAGGAAGCTCGGGCATTAAGAAGCTGTTAGCTATTAGCTGTCAGCTATCAGCCACATCGATCAGGATATCGCCGCTCTCTTCCTTAACAGGAAAGCGCGTGACCTTTACGTCTGGATCGAAGTCGTTTTGGCCCGTTCGGCAATCGTATTCCCACGCATGCCACGGACAGACCAGCGTCGTTCCGTGGAGCGCACCTTGCCCTAGCGGACCACCGGCGTGGGGACAGACGCCGTCCAGCGCGTGCAGTTCTCCATCCGCGTTGCAGACCGCGTAAGTGTTGCCGTCCAATTCCGCCTCCATTACTGTTCCGGGAGGAAGCTGCGCGATAGAGCACACTTTGACGAAAGCCATAAACGTATACTTTACAAGCTGGCGTCCGGCTGCGTCGCCGGCTCCGTCTCCACGATCTCCAGGTTGTCGGGAGTGAAGACGATGGTGCGCACTTGGCCGCTCGGGCCGATGGGACCGACGGGTTTTCCGTTCCATCGAATATCCAGGCCGCCGGCATTGCCGACTTTCATGCGGGCCGCCTCTAGCCCAGAAAGAGTTTTGGTTTCCCCTGGCTGAAGAACCCCGGAGAAGATCTGTTTCCCTCCGCTGGTGACGGAGAGCCATGTGCGTTGCGTCGCCGATAGGGAAAGCACCAGTCCGCCGAGTTCGTCGCCGCCCGCCTCGGGAGTGCTCGCCGCGGGCACGGCAGCGGTGGCTGGGTTGGGGTTTTCGACAACCGGCTTTGCGGCCTGAATCTCCACTTTGGGCTTCGGCGGCCTGCTCCACCAGGTGTAGAAGCTGGAGCAAACGAGAATCACCGCGCCTAACGCCGCCACGGAGCCGCCTACGCGCCGGTCCGTCAAGTATTCGCGGTTCACCGTCTCAACCACGGGATCCAAGGGGCGTAGTGGCCCCGATGGCCGGCGGGTAGACGGGGCTTGCCCTGGCAGAAGAGGCTCCGGCTCCGCTTGGATGAGCGAGTCGATTCCCGCTCGGATTTCACGTTCCGGCACCCCCAGAACGGCGGCGTACTGCCTCGCGAAGCTCTTATAAAAGAAGCTTTCGGGGAGGCTTTTAAGGTCGTCTTCTTCAATGGCGCGCAGATACCGTCGGGTGATGCAGAGACCCTCCGCGATCTCTGCGATTTCGCGTCCCTGGCTTTCTCGCGCGCTCCGAAGCATCGCTCCTACGGAGGTCATAAAAACAAGTCCTGTATGAATTTATCGACAACCGGAGCTACCATAATACAACAAGCCGGCACTTTTGGAACGCGTAGATTTCGGGTGGCAGCTCACTCTCAGATGTCGAAAATCGCCGTAATCGTGGTCAATTGGAATCGACGGGAGCTATTGCGAGCCTGTCTCAATTCCCTGGCAAAGCAGGATCACCCCAACTTCGAGGTGGTGGTGGTTGACAACGGGTCGGGCGACGGATCGGCGGAACTGGTCAGCCAGATGGGAGAGTCCTTCCCGGCGCCGCTCCGGCTTGTCGCGAATTCAGTAAACCGTGGATTCTGCGCCGCCAATAATCAAGGCTTCGCCGCGACACGCTCCGAACTGGTGGCTCTCCTGAACAACGATGCGGAAGCCGATCCGGGATGGCTGACGGCGCTGGAGGCGGCCACCATGCGCGCCGACGATATTGGAATGGCGGCGTCGAAAATTCTGGTTTGGGAGGATAATCCCTCCGCAACTGGTCCGGCGCGGATCGATAAGTGCGGCCACTTGATTTATCCCGACGGACAGAATCGAGGCCGCGGCTCCGGCCAGCCCGACCGCGGCCAGTTCGATCGTTTGGAGGAAACTCTCTGGCCCGACGGCTGCGCCGCGATGTACCGCCGTGCGATGCTAGAGGACATCGGCGGATTCGACGAAGATTTTTTTGCGTACGCCGACGACGCAGAACTAGGTCTGCGAGGCCGTATCGCGGGCTGGCGATGTCTGTACGTTCCGGCAGCGGTGGTGCGCCATCGCCGGGGGGCAACGTTGGGTCTGGGCTCCCTTCAGCGGCTCACGCTGATTGAACGCAATCGTGTGCTGCTGGTGGTGAAGCTGTTTCCGTGGAGTCTTCTTTGGGCAAATGGCGGTTTTCATTTCGCAAGAATCGCCGCTGGGATTTGGGCAGCGGCGCGCAACAAGGGGGAAATCCGGCACTATTCAGGCTCCTGGGGCAAACTGCGGGCGGGCATGGCCATGGCCCGCGGAACCTGGTCAGCCTTGCCGCTGATCCCCCGGATGTTGCGCAAGCGCCGGGGCTTGCGCCGCCGGCTGACTCCTCGGCAAGTCCGCAAGCTGTTGCTCTCCTATCGGATCCCCCTCAGGGAGATCTCGGAGCAAGCGACATAGACCGACTGGACGCCGCCCGCGAGCCCTGCCCAATCTGCGGAGCCGTTCAAATCCGGGTGTTGTTCTCCGCAACAGACCGGCTCTATCGCACCACTTCCAAAATCTTCCAAATTGTTGAGTGTGGCCAGTGCCGGCTCATCCGCCTGGCTCCCCGGCCTTCGCCCATCGAGCTTCGCCAATATTACCCGCCTGACTACTGGTTTTTGCCGGATGCAACCGCGGCCGACCGCATCGAGCAGGCTTACCGGCGCTTCGTCCTGCGCGATCATCTGAAATTCGTCGAGCGCGCGCTGCGGGAATGCCAAGAGCCGGGGCTGGTGTTGGACGTGGGCTGCGGCGGCGGGCTCTTTCTTAAGATGCTTGCCGAGCGAGGCGCCAAGCGGGTAACAGGCCTGGATTTTTCCCTGGATGCGGCGCGCGCCGCCTGGCGCTTCTCCGGAGTTCCCACGGTCTGCGCGGACCTTTCCCGCGCTCCTCTTGCTCCGTCTAGTTGCTCCGCCATCACCATGTTCCATGTGTTGGAACACCTGTACGACCCCGCGAGCTACCTGGCGGCCGCGCATTCCCTGCTGCGCCCGGACGGACGCCTGATCGTGCAAGTTCCCAATGCCGCCTGCTGGCAGTTCCTCTTATTCGGCGAGCGGTGGAACGGAATCGACGTCCCCCGCCATCTGACCGATTTTCGCGAGCGCGATCTGGAATCGCTCCTGGGCTCCCACGGATTCGAGATTCTGCGCGTCAAGCACTTTTCCCTGCGCGACAACCCTGCGGGGATGGCCACCAGCCTGGCACCGGATTTGGACCCGATGGCGCGGCGCGTACGGGGGGTGCAGGAAGGCCCCGCGGAGAAATTGTGGAAGGATCTGATTTACCTCGCCCTTACCGTAGTCTCGGCCCCGTTCACGATTCTCGAAGCAGCCTGCCGCGCTGGATCGACGATTATGCTGGAGGCGCGGAAGAAATCGGCGTAGTTACCCAATCTGCTAACGGCCCAATTAGGACGGGCTCCACAGCGGCCGTTGTCAGGGCTTGCGATCGAATCTCGAATCGCCTTCGGCGGCGTTGAGAATGAAATGCGTCACTGCGCCTTTGGCGTCTGAGACGAATTCAATAGTCGCGGCGGTCGAATCAAACCTCGTCTCCGTTTGTGGTATCAGCGGAAGATCGTTCAAGTAGAGTTGGCCATTCACCAAGGTCACAACGGGAGTCCTGGGAAAGAAAGATCCCGCGGCTGGAGCGCCCTTGGTAAATTCATACCTGCCTGTGTACTTTTCCAGAACCGCCTTGCTGACATGAACTCCGCCATTCGCTTTCCCTGCGAGGTGGGCGGTATCCCGCTCGTTTTCGTTGCAAACCGTCTCCAGCATGTCGGTGTCTGGTGCGTAGTTCACGGTCAGGGAGATGCTCAAAGGCTTGGTCAACATCTTGGGATCTCGATAAGTCGTTTGGTACTGCATGTGTCCGAAATCGACGCGGCGATACGTCTCGGTCACGTGCAACTCTTCGGAATGCGGGTGGCCTACTCTGTCGAGCCAAGTCCGGTCATTGAATCCCGCGCTCTCGACTACGAGCGCATCGCCCTCCCAGTGGCCGACCGAGTATCCCATCCAGGTCGGATTCGGATCTTTGGGCAACTCGCGCCCATCCGTGAAGATTTGGCGGTGAAAGCCGCTCTCGTAAATGATGGCCGTGACCGCGGGAGACTGAACGATCCTGTAGAACTGAGCGGCTCCGCCGGTAAAGGCTTCCAAGGGACCGCCGGGAAGGCAGTGAGTAACGGGATCGCCCCGCCTGAAATCGGCGACGCGCGTTTGGAAGAGGTCCTCGGCCTCGGGCCGAAAGATCCCTTCGTCCTTCAAGTCCTGGATCACGTCGAACCTGTAAGGACTCGCTTCGGGCCGCCACAGTCCGGAAAGATCCGGCTTGCCGTCCGGCGTCCGTGGCGCGGGAGCCGCCAGGTCAGGCTTGCCGTCGGCGGTTCTGGGTATTCCTGGCGTGCGGAAGTTGAGCCACTGCGCGCACAGGCAAACGGGGAGCAGCCATAAGGCTGCCAGGATCGCGATTCTGCCCATAAGGGCTCCTCCTGTCTGCGGGAGTCCCGTACGGGCGTGATTCTATCACGAGTAAAACAGCCGCCACGCGGTCACTGTCAGCGCATGGGTCACCATCGAGGCGCGGATACTTTGAGCCTGCCGAAAAGCCAAGCCATAAAACAACCCTGCGATGGTGGCGAGCACGGCGAATCGCCAGTTGGGAAACGCGCGATACCACAAGTGCACCGATCCGAACACTGCCGACGCAGCTGCCAACCCCAGCCACTGATTGCCGAGCCACGCGCCCATCCACTGCTGCAGCAATCCGCGAAAGAAGAACTCTTCGCCGAGGGCCAGCACCCACAGCGCGCCGAAAAAAGTTCCTACTGCCAGAACCGTCACGCGGTCCCAGCCAGAGGGGGGAAGATGAGGGGCCGCGAATCCGATCAGCCAGGCTGCGGCTCCGGCGACCGGGAGCATCGCGCCGAAATAGCCTAGGCCCACCAGCCACTCCGGAGGAGCGGGCCAGAATCCGAATCCCACGCCCTTCATCCTCCGCACGCTCAGCATGGCGAAGGCGCCGGTGCGGATCCACATCAGCGCGCCTAGTTCATCTAGGCGCAGCTTCGGGATCGGATTCTCATATTGCCGGCGGAGGATGCTCGTCAGAACGACGATCGCCATCAGCAGCAGGAACGCGATATCGATGGGCGCTTTGTGCGGCAGCACCACGTACCAGAACGAAGCAATAGCGGCCAGGCCAGCGATCCATGCCAGAGACTGCCAGCGAAAGGAGCCGAACGCCAAGGCCGCGGCGCAATACGGCGCTGCGGCGGCCAGCGTCAGCAGGGCTGCGACGGTAGCGGGGTGGAGCTTTTCCAGGCGCGCGCGCCAGCGCTCTGTCCCCAAAACGGTGTAAAACGCCGCCTCCAGCAGGAACGCAGGAAGCGCGGCGAAGGCGATACGGAAAGGGATGCCTTGCTGCGCGGCGTACAGCCCGCCCGCGACCGCGCAGGCCAGCCAGATCAGGGCCAAGGCTAGCACGAAGCCATCGTAGCAGTTGATAGTCGTCAGTTTACAGGTGTCAGTCGTCAGCCTTCGGTTAAACCGAGGGATATAGCTGAAGGCTGATAGCAGAGAACTGAAAACTGATAACTGACGACTGAAAACTTTCAGTGGCCGCGCGCAGCTTTCTTGCTTTCGACGTGTTGATCGATCCAGCCCAGAATAAGATCCGCGAGCTGCAAATTATTCTTGTCCTGCATCAGCATGTGGCTGTTGCCGCGAATGCCCATCTCGGGAAGATACATCATCTGCGCGTCGCCGCCAGCCGCATTCACCTGCTTGACGAAAGTCTGGCAGCCTTCAAACGAAGTCTTCCAATTGGCCGGCCCGCCCTGCACGTCCCCCAGATGATCGCCGAACATGACCAGAGTTGGAATCTTCGCGAGCGTCCCAAGTTGCGGCGCCGCGAAGTTAGTGACGCACGGCATTTCGATGGATATGATTCCTTTGACTCCGCTGGGATCGATCAGCGTTGCCTGCTCGGGAAAGAATCCGGACTCGGAGTGGCCCATCAGCACGGCCCCGTGGAGCTTCACCGCCAGCGCCGCCATGTTCGTCCAAGTGGGATTGGGATTAGGCAGGAGCGAGTTCAGATCCGGAATCATCTGTTTGTACAACTCGTCCACCGCTTCAATGGGGAATTGACCGTCCGGGAACGGCTTGCCGAAGCTGGGTCCAAAGCGGAACACAGTCCACGCGACCTGATGGCTGGCGGAGAGCACGGCTGGAAGCTGGCTGGGCGGAAGAGCGCCCGATTTCACGGCAGTGATTTTGCTCGGGTCGAAGCCGGAGCGGGCGCGAGAGACTTGATCGGCCAGATAGGTGGGGCGGCCTCGGCGAACAAAGTACTCGTTCCAGCCCATCCGCCCGTCCGGCGTAGTCTCCCAAGTCTTGCTGCTGAGGCAGCAGCCGTGAACCATCACCACGGGAAAGTGCTTATCGCCGCCGACAGGGGCTTGATACTGCACGTACATCTGGTTCACGGTGACGTCGGCGTTCGTGGAGCCGCCATTGGGAGTAGGCGTAGCGACGCTCTTCGTCTCTCCGCCTACAAAGAAGCTTCCCTGGCTTGCTAGCACCAGCGGCTTCTTCAGGTCATCGCGGCGCGCTTCGGTTGCCGCTGCCGCCATGAAAGTCAAAACGGAAACCGCGGCGCACGCCGCAGGAACAAAGATTCTCATCGCCCGACCTCCCAGGCTGGAGTATATTAACTGCGCGGACGGGAGGTCAAGGCTACTGGGTAGGCGCTGCGGTTCGAACAGGTCCATTCATAGAGCACCGGCAGCAGAAACAAAGTCAGAAGAGTGGAGCTGAACAGCCCTCCAATCACCACGCTCGCCAGCGGCCTCTGTACTTCGGCGCCGGTCGACGTTGAAATCGCCATCGGAATGAAGCCGAAACTCGCGACGAATGCGGTCATAAGCACGGGACGCAGCCTGCGCCGCGCGCCGTCGAGCACCGCTTCCCACACGGCATAGCCGGCGTCGCGCATCTGATTGATGGAACTGATGAGAACCACACCGTTGAGCATCGCCACGCCGAAGAGCGCGATAAATCCCACCGATGCCGACAGATTGAGATTCATCCCGCGAATCCAAAGCGCCGCCACGCCACCGACCAGCGCGAAAGGAACGTTTCCCACGACCAGCAGAGCCAGTTTCACCGAACGAAAAGTCAGGTACAGCAGGATGAAGATCAGCACGATCGCAATCGGCACGATCAACACCAGCCGCCGCGTGGCGCGCTCCTGATTCTCGAACTGTCCGCCATATTCCACGAAGTAGCCTGTCGGCAGGGCGATATCCCGGTCGATTTTGGCGCGCACTTCGGCGACGAAACTTCCCAGATCGCGCCCGCGCACATTCGACATCACGACAATCCGCCGCTGGCCCTGCTCTCTGTTGATCAGTTCGGGTCCGCGTCTGACTCCCACGTTAGCGACCTGCTCCAACGCCACCTGTTCGCCCCCGGGCGCGCGCAGTAGAATCTTGCGCATGGCGTCCGGATCGGTACGGTAGTGGCCGGGAAGGCGAAGCGCTACGGTATAGCGTCTCTGCCCGTCGATCACCTCCGAAATCACGTCGCCTGATCCGCCGCTCGACGCCGCCTCTTCCACGTCGGTCACATTCAGGCCATATCGGGCCAGCGCGGCGCGATCGACGTGAATCGATAGCTCGGCGACGCCGGAAGTGATTTCCATCTGCGGCTCGGCCGCGCCGCGCACCATGGAAACCGTTCGCAAAACCTCCTGCCCGATCCGATCCAGCTCGCGGAAGTCGTCGCCAAACACCTTCACCGCCAGGTCGGCCTTGACTCCCGAAATGGTTTCGTCGATGCGCATCGCCATCGGTTGCGTGAAACTGTACGCCACGCCGGGAATCGTGTTCAACTCCTTGGCGACAGCCTCGATGAGCCCTTCCTTCGTATGAAACCGGGTCCAGGTTTCCACGGGGCGCAACAGCAAGTAAGTGTCGCCTTCGTTGATTCCCATGGCCTCGGTTGCGAAGTCCGGGCGTCCGATTTTTATCACCACGTCGGCGATTTCGGGAATTTGCCGCAAACGCCGCTCGATCTTCTTGCTGATTTCCACGGACTCCGTCAGGGACACGCCCGGCAGTTTGCGGGTTTCGACCAGAATCGATCCTTCATCCAACTTGGGCATGAATTCCGTTCCGATGAAATAGAGCGATCCAAGCGCCATCGCCAACACTACGAGCGCTGCGCCCACGGTTAGGATTCGGAGATTCATCGCTCCGGTCAACAGCCACGAGTACGCTCGCGTCAGCCTGCCCATGATTCCGTTTTCGTGATTCGCCGATGGCTTCGTCCCCTTGCGGAAGCTGAACGACGTCAACATCGGGGTCATCGTCAGCGCCAATAACAAAGAGCCGGCCAGCGCTGAACACACGGTAATCGCCATCGGGCGGAACATGCGCCCCTCCAGCCCTTGCAGAAACAGAATGGGCAAATAGACGGCGATGATGATGATGACGGCGAAAGTCATCGGCCTAGCGACTTCATGAGCGGCGTGCCGCACCGATTCCAACGGCGCCTCGCGGCCATGTTGTTCCCGCAGTCGATGCACCGAGTTTTCCATCATCACCACGGCTCCGTCCACGATCATTCCGAAATCGATGGCGCCCAGGCTCATCAGATTCGCGCTGACGCCAAACAGGCGCATGCCGAGAAAGCCGATCAGCATAGAGAAGGGAATAATGGCGGCCGTGATCAAAGCGGCGCGAAGATTGCCCAGGAACAGCAGCAATACGATCGTCACCAGCACGAAGCCTTCGAACAGATTCTTTTCGACCGTGTGAATCGTGCCGTCGATGACGAACGACTGATCGTAGAACGGAACGAGTTTCACTCCCGGAGGTAAGCGGAGCGTCGCGATCCGTTCCTTCACCCGCTCAATAAGCTGTTTGCCGTTTTCGCCCTTGAGCATGATGACCATTCCGGATACGGTTTCGCCGTTTCGCAGCGTGGCGCCTTCGGGCGGCGCGGAGCCAATGCGCACTTCGGCCACGTCGCGCAGCAGCAGCGGCGTGCCGCTCTTGGATTCTAGGACGATATTTCCCAAATCCGCAGTCGTGGAGGCCCGCCCGGCGCCGACCAGGGTGTATTGCTCTGAAGCGTGCTCGATATAACCGCCGCCGAAATTCGTATTGTTTTCCTCGACGCGCCGCGCGACATCGTGCAGAGTGAGCCCGTACTGATTGAGCAAGGCCGGATCAGCGACGATCTGGAATTGCTTGGTCTGGCCACCCCAGGCGTTGATCTCGCTGACGCCAGGAAGCGTCCGCAACTGCGGCTTGATCACCCACTCGTGCAGGTCTTTCAGTTCCATCGCGCTCATCGGTCCTGAAAGGGTGTATTGGTACAGCTCTCCGAAGGCCGTGGCGGGAAGTCCCAAAACCGGTTGAATCCCACGTGGAAGCGCAGAGGATATCTGTTGCAATCGCTCAGCGACAAGCTGCCGCGCGAAATACATCGCGACCGAATCGTCGAAGACGACCGTCACAATCGAGAGTCCAAGCTTCGAAAGCGAGCGTACTTCTTCCTTGTTGGGCAGCCCGAGCATGGTCCGCTCGATGGGATACGTGATCAGCTGTTCGACTTCGGTGGGCGGCAGCGCCGGGGCGTCCGTCACCACGACGACCTGATTATTCGTGAGATCGGGGAAAGCCTCCACGGGAATGGTGTGCAGCGCATAACCGCCCGCTCCCAGCAGCGCCGCCACCGCGATGAGAACCAACCAGCGATAGGCGAGCGTAAAGTCAATAATCCGGTTGAGCATGCGGCTACTCGCTCTCCAACGATGACTTGAGAAGCTGCGATTTCAGAATGAAGCTGCCGCGAATGACGACGGAATCGCCGGCTTTGAGCCCCTCGAGAATCGGAGTCCTGCCGTCCGCGGTTTCGCCCACACGCACGGGGCGAACGGCGAATCGGCCAGGCGCGACTCCAACGAAAACCACGTCCTGACCGTTTACTTGCTGCACGGCGTCGGAAGGCGCCAGCAGCACGGATTTGGCGCGCCCCACTGGAATTTCGGCGTCCGCAAGCATTTCGGGCCGAAGCCGGCCCTTTGGATTATCAAGCTCGATGCGAACCTGCATCACGCGCGTGGTGGGATCGAATTCCTGCCCCAAGTTTGTGATCTTACCCGCCAGCCGCGCGCCCTCCTGACCGCTTGGCGTTACAAAGGCGGGCTGACCCGTGCGAAGTTTCCCGAGATCCTCTTGGCGAACCGAGGCCAGCATCCAGACTTTGGAAAGATCGCCGATCACGAATGTGACGGAGGAAAGTTCAACTGTTTTTCCGGGCGTGACATTCTTCTCAATCACGTAGCCATCGCCCGGAGCGATGATAGGGACGTCGTCTTCGGTTTCGTCGGCTCGATTGGCCGGCGGATCGGCGGGGACGCGCAAGTCGTCTTCTAATAGATCGCGGCCCCGGTCTACTTCGATCTGATCCTTTTGCACCGCGGCTTGGGCCGTTACCAAGTCCTGCTGAGCCAGCTCGACTTGCTGGGCCGAGCCTGCTTTCAATTCCAACAGTCTTCGCGCCCGATCCAAATTACGTTGCGCTTGTGCGGCCGCGGATTTGGCGCGATCCAGCTCGGCCACCGCAGCGCGATACTGAGCGCGCGAATCGCGGACCTCATCGGCGTGATACCGCGCCAGGATCTGGCCCTTATGAACATAGTCGCCTAGCCCCGCGTAAGCCGCGACCACCGATCCCACCGTGCGAACGCCAACGCGCCAGGTGTGATCATCGGCGAGCGCGATGCGTCCCTTGACGCGCAGGACATCCGGCTGCTGGGAGATGGATACGGCTTGCGTCTCGATCCCCGCGGAGGCTTGCTGCTCTGGCGACAGGACAACTTCGTCCTTGCTTGCCGACTCTTTGACGGCAGCCGCCTCCGTCGCGGCTCTGGGAGTGTTGCAGGCGGCTAAGACGAGGCATGGCAGAAGCAAGTTGAAACCGATGGACCGCCTTTTCATTGATTCACTCCTTCGGCGGCTTCAAGCTTAGCGATGCTCTGCCGGTAATCCGCCAGCCCGCGCGTCCACGCCAACTCGGCGTCCAAGCGTGCGCGCTCGGCATCAAGCAACCGGAGCAAGTCTACTCCGCCTTCGGCATAAGCCGCCGTCGCAATCTGCGAAATTGTCGCGGCATGCTCTCGCAGCGGTTGTAAGGCTGTTAGAAATTCCGTGCGCCTCATTTGGTACTCCTGCAAGGCGCTGTAGTAGTCCGCTCGCACCTCGGCCGCTGCCGCCGCTAAAAGGTCCTGCTGTCTGCGAATCTCCGCCGCGGCCGCCATCCGGTTTCCCTGATTCTTGTCGGTGGAGGGCAACGTAATGCGAACCGAAAATATCGCCGTGTTGACCCCGGTAAGGGCATCCGGCAACTGCGTTCTTTTGTACCCATACGTGAGGTTAAGGTCGGGGCGCGCGGAAATGTCTTGAAGCTTCGCATTCGAACGGGCTTGCTCTAGCGCTGCTCGAGCAGCTTTGATTTCCACCCTCTGCGCCAATGCCTGCTCCACTCCTAGGGGGGTCGCCTGAACGTCTAAGTCCAGCGGCTCGCTGAGAACGTAATCGGTGAATTCCGTCTCGCCCATCTCGCGGAGCAGGTCCGCGCGCGCCCGGCTAGCGTCCAGAGCCGCCAGATCGGCATTGATGCTTAGACGCTCGGATTCCAGGCGGACGCGAAGAATGTCTTGCTCGGCGATCGCGCCCACGCTTAGCTGCGCCGCGTGGTAGCTGACGATCTTCTGGAAGCTGCCGACCGCGTTCCGCAAGACGTCTCGAACTTCCTGCAGACCGCGCGCATTCCAATATGCCAGCTTGACGCGTGCGACCACGCGCCAGCGAGCCATTTCGTAATCCGCCTGCGCCCGGTTGACGCCATCGCCGGCTAGAGCGATGCGTTGCTTGCGTTTGCCCAAAACGTCGAGCGGTTGATTGATCATCGCCAGCGTGTCGACGTCGCGCGTGTAAGTCTGCCTCGGCCTGAGGTTCTCATTCTGAAACTGGAACTCCGGGTTGGGCAACAGCGCTGCTTGCTTTCGAACTCCCTCCGCCGCGTCGACGCGCTCCTGTTCGGCCTTCAGCGACGCGCGCGATTGCAGGGCGCTATCGACCGCCTCTTGCAAGCTCAGCCGGCTTTGAGCCTGACAGGCCAAACCCGCCAGAAGCGCGGGCGTAAACAATCCAAACCTTCTTATCACGGAACTCCTTCCCACCAATGAACAAAGCCCGGCCAAAGACCGGAAAACACTACAAGCTTTTGAGTGGAAAGGCTAGCAAGGAGGGGCCCTAGGAACGGAACGATCACGGGCGGGAGGGCCGTTTCCGCGTTCTTCGACCGCTCTGTTGGGCGGAAAAGCCTGCGAAGGAACGAATCGGAGATCCGGTCCGCGAGACAGCGCAAAAGGCGCCAGGCCGGAGCCAATCACCAGCGTGAATGTGTCGAGCGACCGCGCATTGGCGTGGTCGTCGTCCGGATCTGTCAGTTGGGGTCCATACGGGATGGCCGGCAAAGCCGGAATGCTATAGAAATGCGCATGAACCAAGCCGTCATGATCGTGGTCCGGCCCTGTATGAACGTGTTGAAACGGCGCGAGAAGAAGAGCCAGCAAGAGAGCCAGGCAGATCTGCAGCGCAACGCAAGAGCGCATTTCTTTGACCAGTCTATACTACCTGCACCGGTCTTGGAGCTAAGGTCAAGGTTGGAGGGGTACGCAAACGTGCGTTCTGTTTGTACCTTCTCGCCCGTGGGTTCTGCCTCGCCTAAGGTTTGCTAAGCGTCCTCCGCGGATGAGGGCTGCGCCGCCCGATACATGCGGCGCTTCTGCTCGGCCAGTTCCTTTGACGCCCTCCGGCGATCGGCATACTCGATCATCTCCTGTTCCGGAAAGACCGCCGGACCCTCCGCGTCTGCTGTCCGGCTTTCGAGCAGGCGAAGGCATAGCAGGGGAAGTTCCTGGAGCGGAATCTCATATTTCCGCACCAGAGCCATGTCGGCGACCACGACCACGGTCGTTCGCGGCGGCCCGCTGCCGGCCAGTTCGAAAGTGAACCGGCGCAGGCCGCCTTCGGTCGTGGTGCCCATCAATGCGAAGACCATGGTGGCTCCCAACGGCGCGCCGTCAGTTGGTTGAATCGATCCGATCCGCCGGGCCAACGGTGTCCGGCGCTTCGGCGTCCGGCACGTCCGAACTCGCTTCGGAAGTCCCTCGTTTACGCGCAAGCCGTTTTGCCATCTTCTCTTGCTGTTTCTCCTTGCGTTGTTGTTCCTTCTGGCGCTTTTTCAGCGATTGAGGCCCACGACCAGGCATATGCTTCCTTTCTTGCGGCGCGTCGGTCTTCTCTTGACCGATTAATCCGCAGACCGACGAAATAATCCGCAGACCGACGAATCCTTACCAACGAGATCCGCGCCCGCCCCTCCGGTTTCCACCGCCGAATCCTCCCCGGCCACCCGAACCGCTAGGTTTCGGGCGAGCTTCGTTCACGTTGAGGGCGCGGCCATTCAGCTCGGCCGCATTCAATTGCGCAATAGCCTTTTGCGCGTCCTGCGCGTTGGTCATTTCGACGAAAGCAAAGCCGCGGGGCTGACCGGTGTCCCGGTCTGTGATGATGTTGACTCGTTCGACGTTGCCGAATTGGGAAAAAGTAGCGAGCAGGTCCTCCTGCGTGGTTTGAAAGCTGAGATTGCCGACGAAAATGTTGCTCATGGTGTCCTTGTACTAACTGTCAAATTGTCTCGCTGAGGTTTCGAATTCGGCTTGGCCAACAGACCGATGCTGCCATCGGGAGGAAGGACGGCTGAGGGATCGAAGTGGAA
>DASQJB010000148.1:0-11012 GCA_035631295.1 Bryobacteraceae bacterium
GTATGTACATCAGTGCCGTCGAACAGGACGTTCATTCCGCTTAAGGATACGCCGATCCCGGTTCCATCTGGGTACAGGTAAATGTGGTTGTTCGTCATTGTGATGTTCCCGGCGTATTCTCCAAAACCAACCGTAGTATCTTGAAAAGTGTTTCCCGTCCAAACTCCGTTCTGACTGTCGCGCTGGCCGAGCTCCTGATGGATGTAGGGACCGTTAATAGCCGCGATCGTGTTTTCGGAGAAGGTGAAGTGCTCCACTGTATTCAACAGTAATTCGTTGACGTTGCCGCCGCCGATTGAAGTATCGGAAAGAAACTGGTCATTGCTGGCGCTAAAATTGAAGGTTTCGGTGATGGCCAGAGGCATAGCGCCCTGAACGATGACGTCGTTAATGGCGATATCGTGAGCCGCCAGGCGTGTGACCTTAGCGATGGAGGGGGCGGCAAAGGGGCGGATGACTGGATCGGCGAGTGTCAGTTGGCCGGATGCGACATCCACGCCTGTGACCTGGCTCATCTGGGCCGGTAATACGTCACCGGTCGTGTACTCGTATATCGCGACGTAGTCGCCGGCTGCGAAATTGGCTGCCTGGGCGGCTGTAGCGAGCGTAACCGAGGGGCTGCCGAGGATCATGGCCTGCAGGCTGTAAAAGCCGCCATTGTCCCCGCCTTGGAACCGGATGTTGGTGTAATTATTGCCGACAGTGAGCACCGTGTTCGAGATCGAGGTAACGCCGGGGACATTGCTGATGCTCTGCCTGCCGCCGGGACCTTGCAAAAGCTTGGAGCCGATGACGCCCTGCAGCGTGACCCCGGAAGGAACGTTCAGATTGTAAAAACCCCAAGGATGGAGGCTCGGAGTGAACGAGTTCAGGAGACAGGTTGAGCCGGGCAGGGTCACAGTTCCGCCCCCTGCTGCGGCCGCAGCGTTAAGGGCGCTCTGGATAGCGGCCGTGTCGTCCGCGGAGCCACCGCATTGGGCGCCGTAAGTCGCAACGCTAATCGTTGTGGCGGCCGAAGCGGAGGCTCCTCGAAAGGCGACACCTATGTTGAGTGACACCAAGCCTACTAGAACAATGCGGGAAATCGGTTTCATACATTTGTCTCCGGATTTTCAACAAAAACTGTAGTGAACAGACCAGTAATGCCGGGACGGAAGAGCAAGATGCGGTACGCCTTTTGCGGAGGATCCGCCGTAGACCCAGCCGCAAAGCCAAACTGTCGGGCGGCTGGTGCAGGATTCCGGCCAAGACCATCGCGGCCGTTTTGTTCATCAAGCGTATTATGCCTATCGCGATCTCGTAGAGCAGATGGCGATGCCGACCATAGTTGAAGGCGTGTAAGTGTACGGCTGAAATTCATTCGTTACCTTCACCTTTCTTGCAAGATCGTCTTTGGGACGTGTTCCAAGACGGATGGTTTCTTCCCACCGATGGCGCCTGGTTGCCGTATCGACATCATTGATGTTCAGGGGGAACCCGTCGGCGTTCGCGGCATGCCGCTGCCGTCTTTACGGTCCGCGGCTCTCTTCTGTCGACGCAGATTCTGCACTACAGGGGGGCCGCATTGCCGCCTCGAGGCTCGGCGTGACGATCATGCGCACGAGGACCGCAATCGGCCGCGTTACCGCCCGAAACTCCCGGGCCACGTTTGAGAATAAGAGGTTTCACCCCTTGTCACTCCACGCTTAGCGACCTGCACGTCTGCCGCCTTGCCACCCTATTGGTTGGTATGGAACCAGAGGCGCGTCCCGCCTGTTCATTGAGGCGATTCTGCTCAGCTCTTGAGCGAAATGACACAGTGCCCTTCGCCTGCTTAGGAGCTAAGCTGAGCACGGCAAGCGTGAAGCGAACTCCGCGCCGATTGCAGGGCTAATGCTCTCCGCGTCATAGCGCACTCGGCGCCGCGTTTTGTCGCCCCATTAAAAAGGGAGCTAGATCTCCGACAATGCTGATTGCACGCGGAGGACAATAGAGTGAGCAAATCCCTACTGCCGTGCTGTTATTTCGTAAGCTCCCCGAGAAGTGGGCGAAGACGAGCCTCTCGCCTCTTGAAATGCGCGCTTTTTGGGAAGCGGCGGCCTATTCTTGCGCGGCTAGCTTATCTTCTCTCCGGCAGCGCGAACACGTACAACTGCGCGCCATAGTTCGGATAATGCACATCCGGATCGAGAATGCTCGGCACCATGCGCGGGCTGCCGCCGCCCAGGCCCGTCGAAACAGCGATATATTGCCTGCCGTTTACGCTGAACGAGAGCGGGAAGCCCTGCACCGAGGTGCCCAGCCGCGTCTCCCACAGAATCTTGCCGCTCTTCGCATCGAAGGCGCGGAACATGCGGTCCATATCGCCGACGAACGCCAAGCCTCCGGCCGTTGATAGCACCGCCGTCATGAACGGCGAATGCTGTTCGTACTTCCAGTTTTCCTTCAGCGTTCGAACGTCGTAGGCCGCCAGCTTGCCGACGTTGCCGTTCGTCCCCGGCATTTCAAAGAAACGCCGCGCCGCGCCGCCTCCATTGCCGCCCCCCTCCACGAACTCCACCTTTTGCGCGTTCATTTCCTGACAGCTTTGAGCCACAGGAATAATGATTTGGTTGTTGGGCTGGTTATAAGTGGAGGCGTGCCAGTTGTGCCCGCCCTCCGAAGTGGGGCAGCTTTGCACCCATTGTCCGAACTGCTGCTCCACGATGTCGTTGCGGTAATGCGGCTCGCCCGTCTGCGAATCGAAGGAATCGTAGACGTTCTGAAATACGGTTTCCTTATGGCCAAGATATTTTCCGGTGGCGCGGTCAAGCTTCCAAAGAATGCCGACCTTGCCCGCGCTGAACACCAGCTTCTGGCCGTTGTCGTCCACCAGTACGCGCTCGAAAACTTCGTCCAGATCAAGCGACTCGCCCGGCGCGTGCGAAAAATACCACTTCAGCTTGCCGGTATCTGCGTCCAGCGCGACGGTGGAATTGGCGAACAGCGTCGCACCGTTGCCCGAACCGCGGCTGATGCGCATCCACGGCTTGGATTGCGCCGTCCCCCAATAGGTCATGTTCAAATCAGGATCGTAGCTGCCCGTGATCCAAGTGTCGCCGCCGGCGCGAAAGGTATCGGGAAGCGTGCCCCAGGTTTCGCCGCCAGGTTCGCCTGACTTGGCGATTGTGTAAAACTTCCATGCCAGCTTGCCGGTTTGAGCGTCGTAGGCGCTGATAAAGCACTTCTCGTCTTGATACCGCGTGCAACCACCGCCGCCCAACCCCTGCACCACTTTGCCTTTGATAATGATGGGCCCGCTGCTGGTGGAATACGTGGTTGCGCTGCGATTGCCGATCACCGTGTCCCAAACATTCTTTCCGGTGCGCGCGTCCAGCGCATAAATGTGAGCGTCGCCGGTAGTGACGTAGATCTTGTCGTCGTACATCGCCAGACCGCGCTGCGAGTTGCCGGTGTCGGTATCACCGACGCGATTCTCCCAAATCAGCTCGCCCGTCCGCGCGTCCAGCGCTTGCACGATATTTCCCGGATTGTTGATGAACATCAAGCCGTTATGCACGATTGGCGCGGATTGATTCGTCCCGTTGTTCATCGCCCAAGTCCACACCAGGCGCAGCTCGTTCACGTTCCCGGCGTTGATTTGATTCAGCGGGCTGAAATTGTTCGCCTTATAATCGCGACGAATCATCAGCCAGTCGTTCGGGTCCGGATTGCGGAGCATGGCGTCGGTGACAGGCGTGAAATTCTTGGCCTCTCCCGCCACAGTGAGCCCACGCGGGGCGGCCGGCGCCTGCTTTCCAGCTTGCTTGCCCGCCTTCCCTTGCTTTGCCGCGCCCGCGCCAGCTTGCGTCTGAGCGACAACTTGCCCCGTTGCGTAATTGCGGATCGCGATCGCGTTCCCGGCCGCGAGGGCAGCCGCGCCCCCGCGCCCGCCGTTCGAATCCAAAATGTATGCGGCGATGTTGACGTAGTTCTGCTCGCCCAGCGTCGCATTGCCCGGAGGCATGGCCGCCTCCATAAAGGTGATCAGATCGCCCGCGGTTCGCCCGCCCCAGTTAGCTATGAATTGCGAGCCGGCAAGCTGCGGAGCGTCGTTGCGTCCAGCCAAATCCGCGCCATGGCAGCCGGCGCAGTTAGCCTGAAAAACGGTGCGCCCAGCCGCGGCTTGATCGGCAGTGTAGGGTCCCGCCGTATTAGGTCCGGCGGGACGCTGTTGCCCGGTGAGAACCAGAACGCCACAAACAGCGGAGAAAATAGTCGCAAGGATCAGGTGATTTCGTAATGTTCGCATGAGCGTTCTCCTTCTTGTTTGCCTATTTCAGCAACCAGCCCCAAAGCACGCCTTCCGCCTGGGTCTTTTCGCTGTAAATCTGAACATAAAGGCCATTTTTACGCAGATTGGTCAACTGCTGCGGCGTCAAATCGGCCGAGCCGCTGATCATGCCGCTGGTGGCCTTGGTGATCGTGAGCGTGGTGATTACCGGGCCGCGGACGCCCGCCGTCACTCCGCTGCGTAATTCGGCCATCGTGGCCGGCGCCTTCAGCCCTTCAAACGATCCGCTAACGGAAAGCTTCGTGCCAGCGAGCGTCGCCGTGAGCGACCCCGAGCCGGCGAGGTCCGGCCGGGTCTTCTGATCCGCAGGCACGGGCGAAAGCCGGACCTTAAATGTCTCCTGCCCTTGCGCCGCGAGCGCGGCCGCCAGCCAAACCAAACACACCGCCGCGCCTACCGCCATCCATGCTTTAATCGCCATTGTTCGCCTCATGATGATCAACGTTCGATTGTATGCGATTTCCGCCGCGGTTGCAGCTTGCGCAGTCCGCTAAAATCGTCAAGAGCATGTCCAACCGGAGTCTCCTGGAAGAGCAACTCGAGCGAATGCGCCGCGACTGGGATGAGCGCGCGCGTAAAAACGCCCGCCACTTCGTCAACACTAGCCGCGCCGATTGGAGCGACGCGGAGTTCTTCGCTTCCGGCGAGAAAGCCGTCGCCGAAGACATTCTGACGGACATGACCAATATCTGCCAGGGCAAGGATCCGAAGGCGATGAGGGTTCTGGAAATCGGATGCGGCGCAGGCCGGCTCACCCGCGCTCTGTCCAACATCTTCGGCGAAGTCCACGCTGTGGACGTGAGCGGCGAGATGATCGCGCGCGCCAGCGCGGCCCTCACGGATCGACCCCACGTCCGTCTCTACCACAACAACGGCTGCGACCTTTCCGTGGTGCCCAATGTAGAGTTCGATTTCGCCTACTCCGCCATCGTGTTTCAACACATCCCCAGCCGTGAGATCATCGAAAATTACGTGCGCGAAGTCGCCCGCCTGCTGCGCCCCGGCGCGCTCTTCAAATTTCAGGTGCAAGGCAACCTGAGCGCGCACAGCGATCCGCGCGACACCTGGGTCGGCGTGTCCTATTCCGAGGAGCAAGCCAAGGCTCTGGCCCTTGGCTGCGCATTCGAGCCGCGCTACATGCATGGCGCTGGCAATCAATATTTCTGGCTATGGTTCTTCAAGGCATGACGGTTTCTTTTCCTCCTGTTCCCGAACAGCTCGAATATCTCAAAAAGGGCTTCGTAGAGATCATCCGCGAGGAAGAGCTAAAAGAGCGCCTGGAGCAATCCGCGAAAACCGGCCGGCCTCTTCGCGTAAAGGCCGGCTTCGACCCCACCGCTCCGGATCTGCACTTGGGGCACACCGTCCTGCTGCGCAAGCTCAAACATTTTCAGGATCTGGGCCACACTGTAATATTCCTGATCGGCGATATGACCGGCCTCATCGGCGACCCCACCGGCCGCAACGTCACGCGGCCGCCCATGACTCGCGCGCAGATCGACGAGAACGCCGAAACCTACCGAGCGCAGGTCTTCAAGATTCTCAATCCCGAAAAGACCGAGATCCGGTTCAACAGCGAATGGCTGGAGCCGCTGAAATACGAAAACATCGTCCAGTTGTGCGCGCGATACACAGTTTCGCGCATCCTCGAGCGCGACGAGTTCTCCAAGCGCCTGAAAGCCGGCGTCCCCATTTCCGTGCATGAAATGCTCTATCCGCTGGCGCAAGGCTATGACTCCGTTGCGCTACAGTGCGACGTCGAGTTGGGCGGAACCGATCAGAAATTCAACCTTCTGGTAGGCCGCGAGCTTCAACGCGACTACGGCCAACCGCCGCAGATTGTCGCCACTACGCCTCTTCTAGAAGGCACCGACGGCGTGGAGAAGATGTCCAAGTCGAAGGGCAACTATATCGGCATCACGGAGCCTCCCAAGGTGATGTACCGCAAAGTCATGGGCGTCAGCGACGAGTTGATGTGGCGCTATTGGGAGCTGCTCACCGATCTCTCGCTCGCTGAAATCGTGGCGCTCAAACGGCGCGAGCCGATGGAAGTGAAAATGGATCTGGCTTCGCGCATCGTTGCGGATTTCCACCCGCCCGAAGCCGCCCGCCAGGCCGCCGAGGACTTCAATCGCGAAGTGCGGCACGGCGCGGAACCGGAAGACATCCGCACCATCGAAGTAGCCGAAGGCCGCTTGGCGGCCGTGCTTGTGACGAGTCGTGTCGCCCCCTCCCGCACCGAAGCCGAGCGGCTGATCAAGCAAGGCGCCGTGGAGGTCGACGGCGAAATCTGCAAGAATCCAGCACTCACTCTGAGCGTGGGCCAGCACACCATCCGCGCAGGTAAGAAGTGGGTGCGCGTTACCGTCTCTTGAGGCTTATTCTGGGTTCTCGGGCTTCGGTGCGTCCGGCAGGATGAAGGTGGTTTCCCCCGGACGCAGCAGCTTGAGCTGTTTCCGAATCTCCATTTCCTGCTCGCTGGGACTGTCCTGAAGCCGTTTCAGCCGCTCCCGCCGCAGTTCGTTCTCGTGCGCGAACTGGGCGTTGCGCTCCTCCAACCTACGGATTTCGCGCCGCCTTTCCATCAGGGCCTGCAAGCCCTGCGGTCCGCGCAGGGCGGCCCATCCATACACCGACAGCACAACAGCAGCCAGCGCCCATCCCACGAAACGAAATTTGTGAAAACGGCCCAAGTTACTTTTATAGCAGCTATTAGCTGAAAGCTGACAGCTTTTGGCTGCTAGCCTAAAGCTTATCGCTTAAAGCTTGTGTTCACCTATCCCGAATCCGTCCGCTTCCTCTACGAGCTAGGCAACGAAATCAAAACCGCCAAGCTCGGCCTGGAGCGCATTCGCGCCCTTTTGTCCGCCCTCGGCGACACGCAGCACGCTTTTCGTATTGTGCACGTCGCCGGCACGAATGGCAAGGGCTCCACGTGCGCCATGATCGACGCGGGCCTGCGCGCCGCCGGCGTCCGGACGGGCCTGTTTACTTCACCGCATCTGATCGAGCCCACCGAACGGATCCAGATTGACGGAATTCCGGTGACGCCCCAGCAATTCCTACGGGCTTTCGAAGTCGTGCACCAGACGGCGGAAAAATGCGGCCTCGATTGCCATCCGACGTACTTCGAAACCGTCACCGCGATGGCTCTCTGGCTGTTCCGCGAAATGCGCGTCGAGACGGCCGTCCTGGAGACCGGCTTGGGAGGCCGCCTGGACGCGACCAACGTCGTCGATCCGGCGCTCACCGTCATCACCGCCATCGATTTCGATCATGAAGCTTATCTCGGCCATACTCTAGAAGCGATCGCGGGTGAGAAGGCCGGCATCCTGAAGCCGGGCGTGCCCGGCATATTCGCACGCCAGCGCCCGGAAGCGGACGCCGTGCTTCGCGCCCACGCGAGCGACCTAAGCATCCCTGTCATTCACGCGGCGGATTTCAAAATCGAGAATCTGGAAATTGACGCGCGCGGCTCACGCTTCAGTGGCCTTGTCTGTCCCCTTGCGGGCGAGCATCAGGTCGATAATGCAGTGACAGCCGCCCTGGCGCTGCGCGCCCTCGGAGCGCCCCCGCAAGGCATCGCAGAAACGCGCTGGCCGGGCCGGTTGGAGCACGTCTCGCCCAATCCCGACATCATCCTCGACGGCGCGCACAATCCCGCGGGCGCCCGCGCCCTGGCGGGTTATCTGAGTCGCTTCTATTCCGGCCGCCGGGTTTGGCTCGTTTACGGAGCCATGCGCGACAAAGCCATCGAAGAGATCGCCGGCATTCTTTTCCCTTTGGCGGAAGAACTGATCTTCACCGCCCCCGCCTCCGACCGCGCCTTGCGCCCTGAAGCCCTGCTGGATCTCGCCGGCCGCGGCCATACCGCGCCAGATATCGCCGCCGCCCTCGATTTGGTCCGCCACCGTGCCGCCGAAGAAGATCTTTCGGACGATGTGGTGGTCATCACCGGCTCGCTATTCCTGGTTGGCGAAGCACGAGCGTTGTTCACGCGCAGGGGTTGCACGATTGGACCTCTGATTCCCGCAGCTTAGAGATCTTGGTATTCCTGCGGTCGTAGTTCTTCCATTGACGCTCGAGCGCCCGCCGCGTTTACGATTTTGAATTCGTCAAAATTCCAAACGCTTCAGGAGGAAAAGGCGGCGGGAACAACGGCGGACAAATCGTGGGCTACTAGGTTGACGCCAACGGCGTCAACCACGGCTTCCTGGACACCCCCCGTCCCCGAGCCCTCGTCGATCGTCCCGCTGGCCTCGGCCACCGGAGTGCTCGCTTTCTTTCGCACGCCTACGCCGAAAGCGTCGCACCGCATAGCGTCACGACGCGATTACCGCGCTGCGCCCTCGGCGGGTTGCTGCAAACGTGGAGCTATGAGGACCGATCTGCATAAACTACGCGAGGTAGTCTGGGTTAACCCAGACCAGTTGTCGGGAGCCCCATGTTTCAAGGGAACCCGGATTCCGGTCCAGATGCTCGTCGATCACTTGGCCGCTGGTTTCTCGCTGGACGAGTTCCTGGAGACTGTTCGTCACTGGATCGTGCCCAGGCACAGCGCTTTCTCGGACTGGCCGGCGAGCAGATGAAAGAATGCGCATCCTCCTTGACGAATGTGTAAACCCACGCTTGCGTCTCGCGTTTCAGGAGACGAAGTTAAGACTGTCCTGGAGATGGGTTGGCGCTCGACGCGAAACGGACACTACTGAAACAAGCGGCCGGCCAGTTCGATCTATTCGTGACTCTTGATCGAGGCCTCCAACTTGAGAATCCGATTCACGACCACCTGGGCCTGCGCGTGGTGAACGCAAGCAGTTGGCGGCGTTCCAACGCCAGATGGCAAGCGGCTGCGCAGTTTACCCACACACGAAGATTCACGGGACGGGAGGGCCTCCAAGATCGAGCGCCATCAAATCTCGCCTAGCGCCGTGGCGAATGTGGAGTACCCAGACCGTGCCGCGGATTTCATCCACTTCGTAGAGAATCCGATAAGTGTTGCGCCGCTTTCCGAAAAGCAGACATCGGATCTCGCGTCGCGCCTTCCTGGTTTCGCGGGCGATGGGGCATTGATATGGAGAGCGATCGAGAGAGTAGAGCCAGTCCGCAAGCTCCAGAAACCATTCCCTGGCGCGTTCCGGGGCGACCTCCGAGATGTCAGCGTAAATCGCTTGGGCGTCAGCCGTGGCCGAATCAGCGAGCGCGACGGCGTAGGTCGTGCCTCTTTCGGAATTCCTTTTCAAAACTCCTTACAGAGGTCACCCGGGCGGCCGCCACATCGGCAAGACCACGCCTGATTCCGATGAGCGATTGCAATTCATCAACCTGATTCAACATTTGGTAAGAGGCGGCGTCCTGAATCACGACCTTGCCTTTGCCGTTGATGGTCAACCAGAGAGGCTGGCCGCTTGCACGTATCTCCCTGAGCAGGTCTGATGCGTGGAGCTTGAAATTGACCCAGGGAATAGACCTCCCTGCTGGTGTTCTCGCTCACGGCTTCAAATGCTATCTTAGCCCGTTCGGAGCTGCTAAGCGCCCACGACTTCCGGAACCGGCTCCTCCCGCAGCAAATCCAAGAACGCTTGCCCCACTCCATGGAAATGCTTCTTCTTCCGATGAACGATCCCCAACGGGCGGAACAACGTCGCTCCTGTCAGCCGCACCGCCGCTAGCCGGCCTTGCGCAATATCCTCCCGCATCGTCCGGAAAGGCATGATGCTGATGCCAACGTTGTGGGTCACTGCTTCCTTGATCATCTGAATATTGTCGAAATGCAGAGTTACATTCACCGCGACGCCGTGCTCTTTTAGAAATTTGTCCAGGTGGCGCCGGATGGGCAGATCGTCGTCGAAGGCGATGAAATCGACGCCGCTCAGCTCCTGTGGCGTAATGGAGCCGCCGCGCGTAGCCAACGGATGTGCGGGCGCGGCGGCAAGCACCATATCTTCTTTCCGCCAAGGGATCACCGTAATGTCGCGCCGCGCCTCCGGATAGCTGATGAGGCCGAGATCGGCCTCGCCTGCCAGAACCGCGTCGTAAATCTTCTCCGGCCGCAGATACTGCACCTCCAACCTTGCCTCCGGCTGCCGGCGCGAAAACTCCCGCTCCAGCTCCACCATTTCGCTCAGCCCGACAGAGTAGATCGACGCCACCCGCAGGGTCCCCTCCACCTCTTCTTTGAAGCGTTGGAGAGCGGCCTCGAAGTCGTCTTTCCTGCGAAGAATATCGCGGCAGAATTCCAGATAAAGCCTTCCCGCCGGAGTCACAGCCAACGGGCGCGTGGACCGGTCGAGCAGTTCCACGCTCAGCGCCCGTTCCAATTCCTGCACATGCTGGCTCGCCGCCGACTGGCTTATGCCGTTCATGGCGGCTCCGCGGCTGAAGCTGTGAGATTGCGCGATGTCTCTGAAAAGTTTAACGTTTTCGTAAGTCACTACTGATATATTACATCAGTCTGGCTAATACTGCGCCGAGCTGCCGCTCGCCAATCGCACACGCCGCCACCAAAAGCCACTGGCCGAACGGGTAACTCCCTACCAGTCACGCTTCGTCAATTAACCACAACTGGAGGTTAGGAACTCATGTCATTCGTGTCTCGCGGAGGCAAACTTCTGTGGTTCAGACCGGTTTTGGCGCTAGCAGCGGCCTGGATCGCGCTTGCCCAACAAGCCCAGCAGCCCCGCAAGGTGGATGACGCGGCTCT
>DASQJB010000149.1:0-25710 GCA_035631295.1 Bryobacteraceae bacterium
ATTCCCGCCACAGTAGAGGACCCGCGCCAAATTTGAGAGTGAGAAAGCCGCCCAGAGCCGGGTGCTAAAATCGCGAAATGCGAAGCCTCATAAAGTCGCGGAACTCGGCTGGCGGGATTGCGCTCGTCGGACTAGCGCTGGGAGCCACCGCAATCGGCGCCCTAGCGATCGGCGCAATCGCCATAGGACGCCTTGGGATTCGAAGCGGCCGAATCGAGAAGCTCGCCATTGGCGAGTTGACCGTCGACAAACTGATCGTCCGGGAGCTGTCGGCGGTTCCAGAACGAGATTAGCCTCCCGCGCATCGCTACTCGAACGGCACTTCGAAGTAGAAGTAGTCCTTTCCGGTCGCGGCGTCTTTGATGCCCGTCAGGTAGATCTTCGATCCGGGTAGCTTCTGGGTCTCGAAATAGAAGAACCCGCGCACGGAGTCGCCGGCCGGGACCAGCTTGGCCGAAAAAGCCAACCCCTCAATCTCCGGGACGTGTAAGGGTCCCTTCTTGGGCTTACGCGGCAAGGGCAGCGGAGGAAGAGGGGAGCTTCCTGTTTTCCAGCTCTTATTCCTCGAACCGTCCCACAGCGTCACGTCCGCGGGCGGCATCGCATCG
Source organism: Bryobacteraceae bacterium (assembly GCA_035631295.1). Lineage (GTDB taxonomy): Bacteria > Acidobacteriota > Terriglobia > Bryobacterales > Bryobacteraceae > Palsa-187. The sequence continues at coordinate 609 of DASQJB010000149.1, forward strand.
AGATGACGGTTGGCGGCATCCTCAAACTCCGCCTTTAGATCGAGCTTCAACGCCTTGCCGGTGTCGTTTTGAAGAATCACTAGCACGGGCAGAATCCCGTACTTGTATGGATTCGCCTTGCCGAAAGCGGAGGCCGCTTGCTCTTCCGTAGTGAAGGGCACGGCCGCGATGGTGATCTTGTCCAGCGTCTGATGGCCGGGATACGACGACGCAGGGCCCGACGTGAACGCGACTTTGTCCTTGTCGCCCGCCCTGGCCGCCGCTATACTCAAAAGAACGATCGCGACTCGTTTCATCTATTCCCTCTATCAGGTTCTCCAGATCGCCGTCAGCCCGGCGGTGGCTCTATATCTACTGTACCGGGGAATCAGGGATCGTAGGTATTTCCGCGGCGTTGCGGAGCGCCTCGGTTTTCTCCCCTTGACCTTTGAAACGACGAATACCGGAAGTCTCTGGTTTCATGCCGTTTCGGTGGGCGAAGTCCTCTCGGCCGTGGAGCCAATCCGGCGCGTGCGAGCCCAGCGACCCGGCCTTCCGGTTTATCTTTCCACGGCGACGCTGACCGGACGCGCGACCGCCGAGCAGCGGCTTGCGGGCCTGGTTGAGGGAGTCTTTTTCGCGCCTCTCGATTACCGATCGGTGGTTCGGCGCGTGCTTCGAAGGCTGCGCCCTGCGGCGATGATCGTGCTCGAAACCGAGATCTGGCCGAATTTATACCGAGAATCAAAACTGGCGGGGGCGTCACTGTTGCTCTTGAACGGCAGGATCTCCAACCGCGCGTTGCCGCGGTACCGCGCGCTGCGCGCCTTCTTCCGTCATGCGCTTGCGCAGCCGGACGTCATCTTCGCTCAGTCGAAAGAGGACGCAAGGCGCTTTGTGCTGGCCGGGGCGCCGGGAGATCGCGTGCGCGTAGCGGGCAATCTCAAATATGATTTCACGCCGCCCGCAGCGGGCATTGCGCCCGATCTTTGCGCATTCCTCGACGCGGTTCAACCCGGCGCCATCTGGATCGCCGCCAGCACTATGCCGCCCGTGGAGGCGCGCGATCCCGACGAAGATGATGCTGTCATCCGCGCCTTTGAAACACTCGCAACCGAATTTCCTTCCTTGCTCTTGATCCTGGCCCCGCGGCGCCCAGAGCGGTTCGGTGAAGTCGCGGCGAAGCTCTCTCGCGCGGGAGTCCCATTCGTGCGGCGAAGCTCTCTGGAAGGCAGCCCGCAAAAACCGATGGGCTGCCCCACTGTGCTGCTGCTCGACTCCATCGGCGAGCTCGCGACATTATTCGAGCGCGCGACAGTGGTGTTCATGGGAGGCACGCTCGCTTCGCGTGGCGGACATAACATCCTCGAGCCGGCCTATTTCGCCAAGCCTGTCATCGCCGGCCCGCATATGGAGAATTTCGCATCCATGGCAGATGATTTCTCCGCAGCCGGCGCGCTGCTTCGAATCGCAAATGCTGACGAGCTCGCGCCCACTGTGGCGAATTTGCTTCAATCACGGGAACGCGCAGAGCGCATCGGCGCGGCGGCGCGCGATCTGGCTAATGCGGGACGCGGAGCGGTAGATCGCATGGCCGCGGAGATTATACAAGCGTATGAAGAAGGCGTTCCCAGCCCGCGGAGGACTTTCGCTGCGCGCGCCGTTTTCACGCCGCTCTCGTGGCTCTGGCGCGCCGGTCATCGGATGAACTTGGCGCGAGGGCTCGCCGCGCGGCGTTCGCTCTCGACCAAAGTCGTAAGCGTGGGTGCTCTGGCCGTGGGGGGCGCGGGTAAATCGCCGGTGACGGCTCATTTGGCGGAATTGCTCGACGCCGCAGGCCATAACGTTGCGATCCTCACGCGCGGCTATGGAAGAAAATCGCACCCTGATATCGTTGTGCCGAAAGGCGGCGAGGCGGCGGTGACAGAAACCGGGGATGAAGCGCAAGCCTTCCTTCGCTCCGGCCACGCTCATCTGGGCATCGGCACGGACCGTTACCGCATCGGCCGGGTGATGGAAAAGCAACTGGCTCCAGACATCTTTCTTCTGGACGATGGCTTTCAGCACGTCCGCCTGCAACGCGACGAGGACCTGGTGCTGATCGATGCGCTCGATCCGCTGGGCGGCGGCGTTTTTCCTCTAGGTCGGCTGCGGGAGCCTTTTTCGAACCTGGAGCGAGCCACCGCGATCATCGTCACGCGCACGGAGCCGTGTCAAGAGATAACCGGGCTGGAACGCTTGATCCGCCGCTACAATCGCGATGCTCCGATCTTCGCTGCCCGCGTAATTCCCAAAGGTTGGAGGGCGGGCTTCAACCCGCGCGAGGCTTCAGCCTCGGTTTCGGGCACCGTTGCCGCTTTCTGCGGGCTTGGCCAACCGCGCTCGTTCTGGCGCACGCTCGAATCGCTCGGGATGGAAGTTGCTTTTCGCCAGGAGTTCGGCGATCATCATTCCTACAGCCCTTCCGACCTGCGCCGCTTGGCCGCGCGCGCCTCCGCCGCGGGCGTCGAAACGCTGGTAATAACACAAAAGGACATGCTGAATCTTCCGCCGGACGCCGCGGAATTCCTCCAGCCGTGCAAGTTATGGTGGCTGGAGATCGGCGTCGAAATCGACCATCAGGAGGAATTGCTGCGGCGGATAGCGAAGCCGCGATTATGAAGACCGCGATTTTCGGGGGTACCTTCGATCCCATCCACTCGGCGCATTTAATCGTGGCGCGCGAAGCCGCCGACGCTTTTTCGCTGGATCGGGTGTTGTTCATTCCATCGAGCCGTCCCCCACACAAGGGCGCTCTCGCCCCCTACGAAGACCGCTACCGCATGGTGGAGTTGGCTTGCGCCGGCGATCCCCGCTTCGTTCCTTCGCGCCTGGAGGAGGGCCAGGAGATGAGTTACTCCATTCACACCATCGAGCGCGTGCGAGGCATGAACTTGCCTGGGAACAAGACTTATTTCCTGATCGGCGCCGACGCCTTCGCCGACATTCGCTCCTGGCATCGTTGGAGCGATGTCGTGGCGTCAGTGGAATTCATCGTAGTGACGCGTCCCGGCCATGCCTATGTGAGCCCCCGGGAAGCGACGGTCCATCGGCTGGAAACGGTAGCCTTACCCGTATCGTCGTCGGAGATCCGGCAGGCTCTAGCGCGTGGCGAGACGCCGGCGGAGGTGCCGCCCGCGGTGGAGGAATACATTCGGCAGCATCGCCTTTACGGCGCGCGGCCGTAAGCGGAGGGCGCAGCGCGCGAACCTTAGGCGCGCTTGCGCCGCCGCTGCAAGAGGAAGCCGAGACCGGCGACCGCTGTGCCGAGCAGCGCTAGCGAGGCCGGCTCGGGCGTCGAGGCTGCGTGGCCGGTGAGCTGGAAGGCGAGCGTCTCGGGGAGAGGTGTAAACGAAAACCCATCGCTCCCGATCAGCAGCTGGCCGGGAGGCGCGGAAGATGTGGTCTCTACGCCGAAAGCCCCCGCGGGCTCTGGCGCCTGGTTATAAAGAGCGAACCAGCATTGCACGCCGGCAGTCAGCGTGACAGGAGAAAAGGTTGTGCTGTAGGCGTACTCATCCCATTGGGTTCCGGAAGGCGGCCCGATCAGATTACCCGTCGACGTCTGATTGGCGGAGCCTGCATCGAATACCAAGAGGCCAGCGGTGGTGTCAGGGATTCCAGAAGTGTCGGGAAAGATGCCGAGCAGGAAGTCGGGTGAGCTGCCACAAGTCACCGCGGGGAAGCAACCGCCCCACCAGTTGGCGCCCGTAATCGTGTTGGATCCGGGCGCGAGAATGATGTTCATCAAGCCACAAATTGAATCGGAACCTGCGCGTAAATCTGCCCACCTTGATCCGGTGCGCCTCCGTTGTAAATCACGACATCGGCCCTGGCTGGAGCGGCCATCCCGGCCGCGATGATCACGGCCGCAGCCGCCGAGCCCAGGGAGATAAGAGAACGAGAAAGAGTCTGCACGAGTAGTTTCCCTCCGGGTAACGCTCGATTGCAAATGCGGCGCCAGAAGGGAGTAGCTGCCAAATCAGAGGTTTACCTTAATCCCCATCTGTCCAAAGTGCACCATTTCGGGGATTGTGATAAGAAGGCTAAAAGATTGCTACGCAGCCGGACTATGCTTTCGCCGGATCCTTCTTTTCCGGGTCGAAGCGCAGCTCCGCGATGGCGGCTTGGGCGCGTTTGGCCTTGATCGCGCCTCCGTGGGGCGATTTCGAATCACACCATCGTGAGCGGAGGCGTTATGTCGGGTGGCGTTACCAACGCCGCAGAATGCCATCCTGCCCCACAGAGCAGCGGAGCCGCAACCAAACGCCGGGCAAAGCCCGGCGGCAAGCTGAAAGCCAGGCCCCACCGAAATCGTCGCAGCAGGCAACGATTCTCAGGTGTACTAGTACAAGTCAGGATCTTCACAGGAATGGGGTGGGCTGCCGATTGGGTCTCCCGGCAGCGCCGGGGCCTTGATTCTTCGCAATGCCGGTGTACGATACCTGCATGACAGAACAATCCCTCAAAAACCACACCCGCCTCGACCCGTTGTTTCACTTCTTCCTTGCGCCGCTTTCACTGTTTTTTGTTGTCGAATCCGTCGTGCGGATCATCCGCGCTCCGAACTGGGACAGTACGGTGCATCTTCTGGCCGCAGTCTTCGCTTTCTTCGCGCTTATTAAGCTCCGGACCTACCCGCTCAAGGTTCAGGACCGCGTGATCCGCTTAGAGGAGCGGCTGCGCCTCAAGGAACTCCTTCCGCCTTCTCTGCAATCGAGCATTCCCGAGTTCACCGAACAGCAACTGATCGGGTTGCGTTTTGCCTCCGACGCGGAACTCCCGGATCTGGCGGCGAAGGCGCTGGAGGCGAAATTGACCCCCACGCAGATCAAGCAATCCGTACGGCTCTGGCGGCCGGACAATTGGCGGGTTTAAGCGGGCGTGTTTGAGTGAACCGCGGCTTGCCTCGTCGCGTATAATCATCCGATGATTTCAAATCTTAGGCCGTTAGCCGCGGCCGCCGGCATTTGCGCTCTCGCCGCATGCACGATGACTCGTACGCCCACGGGCCCCACTGTGCACGACACCAAGGTCATCGACGCGGACAAGTTCGAAGAGGCTCGAATCGAGCTGAAAATGGGCGCGGGCGAGCTGAATCTGCAAGGCGGATCCCCGAAATTGCTGGAGGCCGATTTCCGATACAACGTACCTGCGTGGAAGCCGGTGGTCGAATCCAATGCCGCATCCTTTCGTGCCGACATAAGGATCTCCCAACCCACGGGGGTCTCCGCCAGCGGCAATGCCGAAAACAGATGGGATCTGCGCATCAGCGACCAGCTTCCCGTCAATCTGGTCACTCATCTGGGCGCGGGCGACGCAGAAATGAAGCTCGGTTCGGTGGATCTGCAGAACCTCGAGGTCCACATGGGCGTAGGAAAGCTCAACCTGGATCTGCGTGGCCAGCCGAAGCGCGACTACACAGCGGACATCAAGGGCGGAGTCGGAGAAGCCACTATATATGTCCCCAATAACGAGAAGGTCGGTATCAGCGCCACCGCCAAGGGGGGCATCGGCGACATTTCCGTAGAAGGCCTGGAGCGCAGCAACGACCGGTGGCTCAGCCGCGGCTATGATCGCGCGCCCGTCCGCATCCATTTGGATGTCGCGGGCGGCGTGGGCAATATCCGGCTCGTGGCTCAATGAGGGCAGGGAGATAGCGCCGCCGAATCCGGCGTGTTGTAGGATAGCAAGCGTAGAGGTGTAGTGCTGCAACCGTTGGAAGAAATCCTGGCCCTCGATGAACAGATCGATCAGGCCCGCGATCTGTCGGCGCTGAAGCCGATCTTTCACCGCCTGAACGAAATCGCATCCCAACATGCGGACGATTTCGACGTGCAGCTCGCAGCGGGCGAGGCGAAACAGCGGCTGATCGAGCGAGGCAACCTCCTCAAGACGAAAACGCGATCTATGGTTCCGCCCGCGCCTCCGGCCAGTGAGCGGAGCCGGGCGCCGTTGCCGGCGCCAAAGCCGTCCGCCAGTTGGAAGAGAGCGATGCGGATTGGCTCCGTCTGCGGCGCAGCCATCGCATTGATCGTGATCGCCGTCTTGGTGGTTCGAGCGCGCCACAACGGCGGCGCCGCCCCCGCCGCGGTGGCTGTCGCGCCGGAGCCGCCCCCTCCGCCGCCCCAGGCCCTGCGCATTTTCACCGACCTCGAAAAGGGAACTGTCTCCCTGGACGATCAACCCCCTATGGACCTGGTCGAGGGCCAGTTTATCCTCGACGGGGTTCCTTCGGGAAATCACACTGTAAAAGTGGCTGGCCGCGACAGGGAGTCTGTCTTCTCCTTCCAGATCGCCGATGCCCAGCCGCCCTCTGTAACCGGACCCGTAACAGCCCGCAACCTGAGCGCAGTGGTCGTTGCGAGCTTCGCCAACCAAGCCCGTATTGTGACGAATGCCGGTCCGATGAAGCTGGTCGTAAACGGACAACGGGAAAGTGACGCCGGGCCGGCGGGCGTCGATCTGAAGAATTTTCAAGCGGGCGTGGACGAGATCGCCGTGGGCCAAGGCAAGGATCTCCGCGGAATGAAGGAGAACTTCGGACCTGCGCCGATGATTACGGCGTTTCTCAAGACGGATCTGAACATCGGCACGCTGATCGTTTCCACAGGCGAAGACGACGTGCAGGTGTTTATGAACAACAAACCCTATGGCAGGAAAACGCAGCGCGGACAGCTTCGAATTCAGACCATTGGGGAAGTCAATGTGCGCGTCGCCAAAGACGGATTCGATCCCGCGCCGCCTCTGACCGCGGAAGTGAAGAAAGGCGAGGAAACGCGGCTCGAGTTCAAGCTGAACCGCACGCCGGTGACGGCTGTGCTCCAGGTGACGGGAGGAACCCCCGGCGCCGAAGTGTGGATCGATCAGCGCAGCGTCGGCGCCGTTGGCGCGGACGGCAGTTTTTTGTACAGTGCCGTCCCTCCCGGTAATCGTACGGTCGAACTGCGGCGCGAGCACTTCGTCCCCAAGCGTTACGAGCATACTTTCACGGCCGGCCAGCCATTTACGATTTCGGGCGGGGACGCCGTGCTCGCGGTTCTGCCTCCACCCCCTCCTCCGCCGAAAAAGGAAGTGGAAGTGGTCAAGGAAAAGCCCCCGCCGCCCCCGAAGGCCGGTTCTATCGCGGATTTTGAAGATCCTCTAAAATGGAAGGAAGACAACGGCGGGTACGTCCATTCCGGCGCCGCATTCCTGTCCTATAGCATGCCTCCGAAGGGCCAGTTCACGTTCACCGTCCAAATGCTCAAAGGCGCGAAGGCCCGCTGGCGCCTCATGTATCTCGATCCTCGAAATTACGCCCAATTCGAAATCGACAACAAGACTTTTGTCGCCAAGGTGATCTCCGACGGCAAATCAGTGGACCGCACCAGAACCCCCCTCAGAAATCTCGACAAGCAGAAGGAGTTCACCATATCAATCGACGTCGCTCCCGAGCACATCGTCCACAAGCTCCGGAGCGGCGACGGCTGGATGCCTCTGGATGCATGGTCGGAGCCAGGTGTACGTTACGGCGTCGGCAAGTTCGGCTTCCTGGTTCAAGGCAACGACCAGATCGGGCTAGCGGATTTCAAATTCCAGCCGAAATAGTTGTCAGTTTTCAGTCCTCAGTCGTCAGCCTGTTGGCGATTGATAACTGACAACTAATAACTGATTACTGATGACTGACAACTTTGAAATCCTCGAGCACACCGCCGATATCGGTTTTCGCGCGAGGGCCTCGTCACTCTCCGAGTTGTTCGAGGCTGCGGCGGAAGCGCTGGTGGCCATCGTTCTCAATCCGGCCAATATCGCTCCGCGAGAGACGATCAAGCTGGCTGCCGAGGGAGAATCGAAAGAAAGTCTGCTCGTCAATTGGCTTAGCGACGTGCTGTACTGGCTGGATGGAGAACATTTTGCCCTGCGTTCGTTCAAGGTCCATCAGTTAGACGCTGGACGGATCGCCGCGAGCGCCAAAGGCGAGCGCCGCCACCCCGGGCGGCACGAACCACGCCTCATCGTCAAAGGCGTCACCTATCACCAGCTCAAGATAGAGCAGAGCCCTGAAGGCTGGTCATGCGAAGTGTATTTGGACATTTAGGCACAAATGCAAATTGAAGCTCTCGACGATTTCCGTTATCGCATTCCCCGGGATGAGTCGCGCGGCATGCGCGCCGACGTGGTGGTTTTCGCCAGCCGTCGGCTGATGGAGCAGATTCAGAAAGACAAATCACTGGAGCAGGCCGAAAACGTGGCGACGCTGCCCGGCATCGTCGGCGCCAGCCTCGCCATGCCCGACATCCATCAAGGCTATGGTTTCCCCATCGGCGGAGTAGCCGCCACGGATTGGCGGCATGGCGTAGTCTCGCCCGGGGGCGTTGGATTCGACATCAATTGCGGCGTGCGCCTCGTCCGCACCTCGGTTGCCTTGGACGACGCTCGCCCGCGAATTCGCGATTTGGTGAATCAAGTTTTTCGCGACATCCCCTGCGGCACGGGCGGGGAAGGTCCGATCAAAATCGAAAGGCAGACGCTCGACCAAGTGCTTGAAAAAGGCGCGCAGTGGGCTGTCGAGGCCGGCTATGGAGAACCGGATGATGCCGAATTCGCCGAAGAGCGCGGCTGCCTGAAAGACGCCGATCCCGCACAAGTTTCCGACCGCGCCAAGACCCGCGGCCGGCCTCAGCTTGGCACCATCGGAAGCGGTAATCATTTCCTCGAAATTCAATACGTCGAGCAGATTCACGACGCCGAAGCCGCCAAGGCGCTAGGTCTTGAGCGCGGCCGGATCGTGGTATTGATCCATTGCGGATCGCGAGGCTTGGGCCACCAGGTTTGCACCGATTACCTGGCGCAAATGGGCGAAGCCATGAAGAAATACGGCATCGCGCTGCCCGATCGCCAGCTTGCTTGCGTCCCGATTCAGTCGCCCGAAGGCCAATCCTATCTGGCCGCCATGCGCGCAGCGGCGAATTTCGCCTGGGCCAACCGTCAGGCGATTCTTCATTTTTTGCGCGGCGCCTTCCGGCGCGTTTTCGGACCGGAAACGCGGTTGGAGCTGATCTACGACGTCTGCCACAACATCGCCAAGCGCGAGCGCCACACAGTGAACGGCGAATGGAAAGACGTTCTGGTCCATCGCAAGGGCGCAACACGCGCCTTTCCCGCCGGTCATCCCGAGCTACCCGGCGCGTATCAAAACACCGGACAGCCAGTGTTCGTTCCCGGCAGCATGGGTACGGCGTCGTGGGTGCTGGTGGGTGCTCCGGGCTCGATGACGCAAACCTTCGGAAGCGTCTGCCACGGCGCCGGCCGCATGATGAGCCGCACTGCCGCCAAGAAAGGCCGCAACGCCACCGAGGTTCAAAAAAGGCTGGAAGCGGAAGGCATTTTCGTCCGCAGCGAAACCCGCGACGGCATTCTCGAAGAAATCCCCGAAGCGTATAAGGACGTCGACGAGGTGATTGAAGTGGCCCATGGCGCGGGCCTTGCCCGCAAGGTCGCTCGCCTGCGTCCGATCGGGGTGATCAAAGGCTGAGTTATGGAACTGCGGCCGTCAGGGAGCGGTCGTCGTTTTTCCAGTTGCGCAAACTGCGCGATACTGCCGCAATCCCGGCAACGACTACAACGGTCGCCGCGCCGCCGAATACGACAGACAGCGCTGTCCCCAGCCATGCCGCCGCCAGGCCCGATTCCACCGCGCCCCACTGATTCGAGCAACTGATGAATAACGCGTTCACTGCGTTCACGCGCCCTCGCAAATAATCAGGCGTGCGGGAGTGCACCAGGTACGTGCGCAACACTACGCTGACGCTATCCAGCGCGCCAGTGACCGCCAGTAGCGCGAAAGAAAGCCACGGGGATGTCGACACCCCAAAGCCTATGGTCGCCGCGCCGAACAGAGCCACCACCCACAACAGAACCCGTCCGGCGCGCTTTATCGGACGGCGGTGCGCCAGCGCCAGCGCCATGCCGCCCGCTCCAATCGCCGGCGCCGCTCGCAGCCATCCCAGTCCTCGCGCGCCGATGTGCAAAATGCTGTCGGCATAAATCGGCAGCAGCGCGGTCGCGCCTCCGAAGAAAACCGCCAGCAGATCCAAGCTCATCGCTGAAAGCAGCAGCTTCTCCTGGAATACAAACCGCAACCCGTCTCCGATATCCCTCATTCCCCCGCGCGCCTTGCCTTCCCATGCAACTTGCTCCAAATGCAAAGCCCAGAAGCAGACAAGAGTCAGTACCGTACAGCCCGCTTGCGCGACGTACACCGCCGTGCTGCCGAGCCACGCCAGAAGCAATCCTGCAATGGCTGGCCCGGTTACGGTCGCGAGTTCTCGCCCCGCGCCGTTCCAACTGATCGCGTTGCTCAAATGCTCGGCCGGGACAACGTTGGGCAGCATCGACGAGCTCGCGGGCCACTGAAACGCTCGAGCCATCGCGCCCAGAAAGAGACAACTGTAAATCAGCGTGACGCCGCGCATCGGACCGGACATCGCGAGGAACACTCCGATGCCGGCTACTGCTATCTGCGTCAGAACGAGCGTGAGCCGCCGGTTGTAGCGATCCGCTACATGACCCGCCAAGAATGTAAACAGCAGTACGGGGATGATCTGGACCAGCCCTACATTGCCCAGGACAAGAGGGGAATGTCTGGCTTGATAAAGATCCCACGCCACCACGATAGAAAGCATCTGCTGGCTGAGCATGGACAGAAAGATTCCCGCCAGCAAGAACCGGTAGTTGCGATATCGAAACGCCGCATAAGCACTCACTTCTTTCTAGTATGCAGTGTGCCCCCCTCCTTGATTCGCTTCTCACCGGAAAATGGACTATATAAATAGAATCGATTTGAACGTGTAACACTTCTCACGTATTCTGTAGTGGGGTCGCACGCGAGTTTCCGCTACGCGGCTCGAGCCTCTTCTAGGCTTCCCCGTTCGATCTGCCACCGCGCGGTGGACATCCAAATTCAACATTTACGGAGGAAGTGTGTCTCGACATAAGTTGGGGGCTGTTCTAATCGCAATCATGTTTTCGATGTGCCTGCCTGGGCAAATTTTGGACAATCTCATGGCGCACCCATTTGAGATTGGCGCCGACATTCCCTCATTGCAGGGAGAGATTCGCAATCTTCGCGGAAACGTAATGGAACTCGGCGTGGTTCTCTACGACGTTTCCGGCGGCCGAAAAATCGAGCAAACCGACATTACCTCGGATGGAACATTCCGTCTCGCCAACATCCGCCCGGGAACTTATCTCTTAAAGGTCGTGGATTCTTCCCATGAAAGCATCTTGGAGGAAGTGGTTCATATCGGGACCGCTAGCGAACCGTTGACTCTCCGATTGCCGGACTCGTTTTCGAAGCCCACGGTTACAGCGACGGTATCGTCCGATCAACTGCAACATCCTCTTTCCGCCAAAGGAGCGAAAATGATCCGCAAGGCACAGAGCCTTGCGGCCGCCGCCGATCACCTGAAGGCGATTGAGGAATTGAAGCAGGCGCTGAAGGAACCTTCGGCGGTTCCTTACGCGCACGCTCTTCTCGGTCAGGAGTATCTGAAAACCGGTCAAGTCGCTTCCGCGGCCGAGGAGCTCGAGCAGGCGTCGGTGATGCTGCCGCACGACGTCATTGTTCACTCCAATTTCGGCTATGCGCTGTTTCTGCTCGGTGATGGGGCGCGTGGCGAGCAGGAAGTGCGCCGCGCGCTGGATCTCGATCATAACAATGCGCCCGCGCAGCGCTTGCTCGGATATATTCAGAAAGCGCGCCAGTCGAGCGCGCCTGCGAACGCCTTCCGCTAGTCCTGGGGAGCAGGCTTCAGCCTGCAACGGGGATTTTAGTCCCCGTAACGCGCACGGAGGCTCAAGCCTCCTCCACGTTCGGTGCGCTACAAGATATTCACCGCCCGGGCGGCCAGAATCGCCAGCGTCGCTAGCGAAATGGCCGCCTGGAGCATCATCAGCACTTTGGCCCACCGGGAAAGCACCGGCACGTCGGTCGGCGAAAACGCCGTGCTGGTGTTGAACGCCAGAAACAAATAATCGACGAAGCCCGGACGCCAATCCTGCTCGCCCATCTGCTCACGAAGCTCCAGATCGAGCATCATCTGTGGGAACAGGAAGGCGCCGTCGGTGTGCGCGCCTCGCAAATCGCGCTGATGCGGTCCACCCGCGTCCAGCCTCCAATACCACGACGCGAATATCAGCACATTGCTGGCCCAAAGACACGCGGCGGAAATCAGCAACTGCAAGGGCGTCTCCTTGTGCGAAGGCAGTCCGGCCACTAGCAGGCCCAGCGACGCCAGCGTCATCACAGTCACAGTGCAGAGCGCCACGTAGCCGAAGACCTGAGCGGCGCGATAAGCGCGAATGCGGTGCGATATCAACGCCGGGGTCGTAAACGCGAGCACTAATAACGGAACCAGCCAATCCGGTCCGGGCGACAGCGCGGACGGCAGCGCATAGTGCAAAACCGCGACCGCGCCAAGCGCAGCCGCCGAGGGCCACCGCGGCTCCGGCTGACAAGGCTCCCGAAGCTTCAGATTCATTTTTTTCATTCTCTCGCGCTCGTACCGATACAATGGCGGCATGGGTATTTCTTCCGAGCTCGCAAGCTTGTTTCCCGATATCGAGCCGGAACATCGCAGGGATTTCTTGGTTAAAAAATTAGCAGTGGGATTTGCGCTGGCCGTCCAACCGATCGCCGCGCAGACCGCCATCACAACGGACGCCGCCGGGCTGGTAGCGGGCGAGGTGAAAATTCCCGTCAAAGACGGAACAATCCCCGGCTATCGCGCTTGTCCCGTCAAGGGGCGCTTGTTTCCCACCGTGCTCGTCGTCCAGGAGATCTTCGGAGTCCATGAACATATCAAGGATATTTGCCGCAGGCTGGCGCATTCGGGCTATTGCGCCGTCGCGCCGGAGCTTTTCGCGCGCCAAGGCGACGTCTCCAAAATGTCCAATGTTCAGGAGATCGTTTCCAGCGTAGTCTCGAAGGTTCCCGACGCTCAAGTCCTAAGCGATCTGGATGCGACCACCGCCTGGGCGGGCAAATCTTCCCACGCCGACACGTCGCGCGTCGCCATTGCGGGTTTTTGCTGGGGCGGAAGAATCGTGTGGCTCTACGCCGCCAATAGCGCCATCGTAAAGGCCGGCGCGGCGTGGTACGGACGGCTCGAAGGCGACAAGACTCAGATGACCCCCCGGAATCCCATCGACTACGCCGGATCCTTCCGGGCGCCTGTGATCGGCTTTTACGCCGGGAAGGATGCGGGCATACCGACAGAATCGGTCGCGAAAATGCGGTCTGTGCTAAACATCGTCGGCGATCCCTCGCAGGTGGTCGTCTATCCCGAGGCGCAGCATGGCTTCAACGCCGACTATCGCCCGAGTTACGATAAAACAGCCGCGACCGACGCGTGGAAGAAAATGCTGGATTGGTTTAAGAAATACGGAGTCTGACTTGATCACCGAAACCAAAAACCGAAAGCTCGAAAATGGAATCACCGTCGTCGAAATCTCCGGCCGCCTGAATCTCGGCAACTCGCTGCTGGGGATTGAAAGCGGCATTAAGCGCCTGATCGAAACGGGCGCGCGGAAGCTGATCGTCGACCTATCCGAAGTGAATTACATTGACAGCTCCGGCATCGGAATGCTGGTGGCCTGCGCCGGCCAACTCGAGCAGTCCTCCGGGCGGATGCGCATCGTGGGCTCATCCGGCACTGTAGCCAAAGCATTTGACATTGTCCATATGGAGCGCATCACGCCGCTCGACGCGACAATCGAAGACGCGGTCGCCGGCTTCGCTCAGTCTGCCGGTTCGGCATCCTCCTGACTTTCAGCCTGCTCCTCACGCATCGAGGCTGCCGCCTTCCGTCGAGGCGTCGCTTGCGGCACTTCCACGAACACGACCATCGACCGGTCCATCAATTGATAACTCCTGGCAATACGGTCCTTCCGCGTCTTAGACGGGAGAAAGCTTCGCGTATCGATGACCAGCTCCCAGACCGTGCCCGCTCGAGGCGGCGGGAGCGAAAACCGGATGGGCTCATGGTGGGGATTGAGCAAGATGAGAAACGTGTCGTCCACCAACGGCTCTCCCAGCGCGTTCACGTCGTCCAGCGTGCGGCCGTTCAGCAGCATTCCGATGCAGCAGATCCAGCCCGCATGCCATTCCTCCTGTCCCATCTCTTTGCCATCGGTTCGGAACCAGTGAATATCGGGCTCGCGGGTTGTGTCCGTCACCCGCTCGGGAGCGTTCGGATCGATCGGTCTGTCCTGAAAAAACTTCCGCCTGTGGAAGTTCGGGTGGCTCGTGCGGAGCGCGACTAGGCCACGCGTGAATTCCAAGAGCTGACGGGAGTCCTCATTCAGATTCCAGTCGAACCAGCTTATCGGGTTATCTTGCGCGTATGCGTTGTTGTTGCCGTTCTGAGTACGCCCGATTTCGTCGCCGCCGCAGATCATCGGCACGCCTTGCGAGAGCAGAAGCGCCGCCAGAAAGTTGCGCTGTTGCCGCGACCGCAGCTCCAGAATCTTGGGATCCTTGGTCGGCCCCTCTGCGCCGCAATTCCAAGAGTAATTCTCGTTCGTTCCGTCGTGGTTGTATTCCTTATTCGCTTCGTTGTGCTTCTCGTTGTAGCTCACCAGGTCAGCGAGAGTGAAGCCGTCGTGCGCGGTGACGAAATTGATGCTCGCTGTTGGATGCCTGCCGTCGCGTTGGTACAAATCGGAGCTGCCCGTCAAGCGGTAGCCCAATTCGGCGAGCTGCCCGTCGTCTCCCTTCCAATAACGCCGCATTAAGTCGCGGTAGCGGCCGTTCCATTCCGCCCATAGGGCGGGGAACTTTCCCACCTGGTATCCTCCTTCGCCCACGTCCCATGGCTCTGCGATAAGCTTGACCTGCGAGATCACCGGATCCTGGTTGATGATGTCAAAAAAGGCGCTCAGCCGGTCCACTTCATGCAGTTCGCGCGCCAGAGCCGAGGCCAGGTCGAACCGGAAGCCATCCACATGCATCTCCAGGATCCAGTAACGCAGGCTGTCCATGATGAGCTTTAGCACTTGTGGATGGGGAACGTTCAGCGTGTTGCCGGTGCCGGTGTAATCCATGTAATAGCGCGGCTTGTCATCCACCAGCCGGTAATAGGTTCGGTTATCCACGCCGCGGAAGCTCACCGTCGGCCCCAGATGATTCCCTTCCGCTGTGTGGTTGTACACCACGTCGAGGATCACCTCGATCCCGGCCCGATGCAGCGCCTTGACCATCGTCTTGAATTCGGCGATCTGTTCGCCCTGCCCGCCGCTTGATGAATAGCGCGCCTCGGGCGAAAAGAAGTTGATAGTGTTGTAGCCCCAGTAATTCCGAAGGCCGCGATCCAGCAGTATCTTATCGTCCAGGAACGCATGAACCGGCAGCAGCTCCACCGCCGTAATTCCCAAATTCTTCAAGTAGTCGATAATCACGGGGTGCGTCAAAGCGGCATAGGTTCCTCGAATCTCCTCGCCAAGTTGCGGATGCTGTGCTGTCAGCCCCTTCACATGCACTTCGTAGATCACCGAGTCGTGGAGAGGAGTCAGAGGCGGACGGTCGTTTTCCCAATTGAATGCGGGCGAGGTGACCACGCTCTTGGGAACATACGCGGCGTCGTCGTCTTCGTCCTGGCGCAGGTCTTCCTCCTCATTGCCGAGCGCATAAGCAAACACAGGCCCGCTCCAATCCACGGTCCCCGCTACCGCTTTCGCGTACGGATCGATAAGGAGCTTGGCGGGGTTGAAACGCAGCCCTTTTTCGGGATCGTATGGGCCGTAAATACGGTATCCATAATGTTGGCCCGGCTTTACGTCGGGCACATAGCAATGCCAGATACGCCCCGTCGATTCGCGCAGGCCGATGGTGCGGCATTGGCCGCCCCCGGCATCCTCCCACAGGCACAGCTCCACTTCCGTGGCGTCTTCGGAATAAATCGAGAAGTTGACTCCCGCTCCGTCCCACGTGGCGCCCTGAGGATAGGGTTTGCCGGGAAGAATCGCTCTCATAGTCGTCAGTTATCAGTAGTGACGGTCACTGAGTCCTCAAAGAAGTTACAAGCGACGGCGACTCGACCGCGCCGCAACGTTAGCTTCCCTTCATCCTCGCAAAATTCGACCCTCACGCGATTCAGCCGCCCGTCCGTCAGTTCCGGCGCCCATTTCCGCAGCTCGATCAAGCGCCGGTGCCATTGGAAGATGCTTGCGTGCGGCTCGCGTTCCATCTCTGTCCAGTCCAGCTTCGAGCTCTCAAACGTCGCCGGGTCTTGAGGGTTGGGAATTTCGGCGGGATTCCATCCGAACGCCGCGAATTCCCGGCGGCGTCCTTCCGATACCTTACGCCCCAGATCTTCGTCGTGATTAGTAAAGTACAGGAAGGGCGTCGTCGCCGCATATTCTTCGCCTTGAAACAAGAGGGGAATGAAGGGCGCGCACAACACCAGCGCCGCGCCCATCTTCAAACGGGGGACGCTCATGAACCGGCTGCTTCGCTCTCCTTTTGCGCGATTGCCGACCTGATCGTGATTCTGGAGATAGCCCAGGAATCGCGAGCCCGCTAAGCCCACCGGCTTCCGGCCATGCCTTCGATTCCGGAAGACGGAAAAGCGGCCATCGTAGACGAAGGCGTTCTTCAGCGCATACGCCAAGTCGGCCAGCGAGCCGAAGTCCTGGTAGTAACCATTGCGCTCCCCGGTCAGCGCCGTGTGCAGAGCGTGGTGAAAATCGTCGCTCCACTGCGCGTCCACTCCGTATCCCCCTGCCTCGCGAGGCGTCACGATGCGCGGATCATTCAGATCGCTTTCGGCGATTACCGCCAGATCCCGCCCAATGTGCGCTTCCAATTCCTTCACCTCGCTCGCGAGCTGCTCCAGGAAATGGACGGCCGAGGAATCGAAAATTGCGTGTACCGCGTCCACGCGCAGCCCATCGAAATGGTAGTCGCGCAACCACATTAAGGCGTTGTCGCACAGGAATCGCCGGACCTCGGCGCTTCCCGGCCCATCCAGATTCACGGCCTCGCCCCAGTGGGTTGTATAACGCTTGGTGAAGTACGGCCCGAAGCGGCCCAGATAGTTCCCGGCGGGACCCAGATGATTGTAGACGACATCCAGGACGACGGCCAATCCCGCGGCGTGGCACGCATTCACGAGCCGCTTGAGCGCGTCCGGGCCGCCGTAGGCGTGATGCGGCGCATACAAATCTACGCCGTCATAGCCCCAACCCCAATTTCCGGAGAACTCCGCGACAGGCATCAACTCGACATGAGTAATGCCGAGCTGTTTCAAATGTCCGAGCTGCTTGATGGCGGAATCGAATGTCCCCTCTGGAGTGAACGTGCCGATGTGCAGCTCATAGAAAATGGCCGATGCAAGCGGCAGCGGGCGCCATCCGGCATCCGTCCACTGAAATCGAAGGTGGTCCACAACACGCGAAAAGCCATGAACTCCATGCGGCTGCCAGGGCGAGCGCGGGTCTGGCAGCGGGTCGCCCCCATCGAGCGCAAATGCGTAATCCGCGCCATGAGCCGCATCGGCAACATCGGCGCTCCACCATCCGCGTTCCTGGCGCGCCATCGGAAGCCCATCTGCTCCCAAACGCAACGCCACGCTTTGTGCCTCCGGCGCCCATACCCGGAACATCGTCATTCCGATGTTTCCTTCTCTGTCTTTTCCTTTACGAGCAGGGCCACTGGGAATCGGCTAAACAAGCCGGCGATCTCCACCTTCTGTTCTTCCAGGCTTTCGCCGCCCAAGACGTTCTTCCAGACGCCCGGCGGAAGCTCCAGACTCACTTCTTCCCAATTTCCGGCGCTCATGAGTAGCCTGGGAACAATCGAAATAATATCGTCGCCCCGCTGGAAGGCGACGACGCCTCCGGCCTTCGGGCCCGATGCCCACAGGGGTCGATACGCTCCTTCCGGACCGAAGCATTCGGGGCGAGCCTTCCGCACTCGCAGCGCCTGCCGGATTATCCAGAGCTTGGGCAGGCCCTCCTCGGAGCGAGCCAGAATTTGCTCCACGCTCAGCGCGTCGAGTTCCCGCAGCAGCGTCCGCCGCACGCCGTAGTCCACCGGCCGGCGATTGTCCGGATCCACAAGACTCAAATTCCACAGATCAGCACCTTGGTAAATGTCCGGCACTCCGGGCGCGGTCAGCTTCAGCAGCGTCAGAGCGGCGGAGTTGACCGACGCGGCCGGCAGCAAGAGCGCCAGAAACGTTTCCAGGTCTGCGAGGAACTCGCGATCTTCGATTACGGCCGCGACAAACTTCTCCAGCGCGTCTTCGAATTCGGCGTCCGGCTCGATCCAAGAAGTATGTTCCTTGGCCTCTCGCGCCGCCTTTCTCATGTAGTCTCGCAATCGCTCAAAGGAAATGGGCCACGCGCCCACAAGCGTCTGGTACAGCAGATACTCGATCGTCCGGTCCGGCAGAGCTCCGGTCCGGTACCGTGCGTTTGCCGCCGACCAGCGGTTTACCGCTTCCTCCCATGCGGTGGGGATTTCCGACAGCACATCGATGCGCGACCGTACGTCTTCACCGCGTTTGGTGTCGTGCGTGGAGGTCGCCAGAAGAGTAAAGGGCAGGCGCGTTTGCGTCTCGGCGCACCACTTATGAAATTCCTCCACCGATACGCCAAACCGGCTGGGACATCCGCCCACCTCGTTCAGCGAAACGAGCCGCAGGTAGGTGTAGAAGGCGGTATCTTCCACGCCTTTGGCCATGGCCGCCGAGGTCACTTGCTGGAAGCGCATGACGAACTCGCTCTCCGCCGGGCCTCGGATTTGCAAAGTCAAAATGCCGCGCAGAAACTGAAACAGCCGCTCATCGAGATCCGTGCGCAAGCCTCGGGCCTCCTCCACGGCGCGTGAAATCGTTTGCGCATCTGCATCCGAGATCTCGCCCGCCTCGGCCCGCGCGTACGTCCGGTAGACGGGAAAGCAGGCGATGGTCTCGCGAATGGCCTCGTGCAGCTCATGGCGCGTGTAGTCCCGGTAGTCGCGGCGCTCTTCGCAGATCTGCAGCAGCAGGGCGGTCAGGCGGTTCACGTCGCTGCCCAGAATGTCCCGCAGCACCGCCGACTTTTTCTCTCGGGTCACCGCGCCGAAATCCGCCGGCTCGCCGGCGAATTCGCGATACAGCTCGTTCAATGGAGCCTCGCCATGAGGATCGATGAACAGGCCGTTCGCAAGGTTAAGAAAATCGTAGCCAGTGGTTCCTTCCACCGGCCAGTTTTCCGGCAAGCGCTCATCCGGCTGAAGAATCTTCTCCGTAACGATCCAGGCGTCCGGCGCCGCGGAGCGCAACCTTCGGAGATATTCCGCCGGATCGCTCAGTCCGTCGGGGTGATCCACGCGCAAGCCCTCCAGTTCGCCGCGCTTCAGCCATTTCAGAATGAGCTCGTGCGTGTCTTCAAACACCCGCTCGTCCTCGACGCGAATGCCCACCAGGGAATTGACGTCGAAAAAACGCCGATACGCCAAATCGCGGCCCGCCGCCAGCCACCGCGAAAGCCGGTAGTGTTGGCGCATCAGAAGATCGTCCATGCGGCCCGGATCTGCGTTCAGTCTCTCGACGGCCGCCTCGATCGCCTCGGCGATTTCCGCGTGCTCCGAGCAGAGCCTCGCTAAAAGCTCGCGGATCGCTTCCTTGTTGCGGTGGCGCGCGTGCAAGACCGTCCAACCTCCGTCCGCCCCGGCCTCTGGCAAGCGAGCGAGCGCGTCCGCCAGAAAGCCCAGTTGCCGGCTGCCCGCGCGCTCCGCCGCGTCTTTCAACACTTCCGCGATCGACTCCGGCGCCACCGGGTATGCATGCTCGTTATACCGGAATACGAACCCTCCGCCGCATCTTTCGAGGTTCAACTTTCCCGCTTCGATCACTCGTCCGGAATGATCCTCCAGCACTGGAAGCAGGATCTTATTGCGCAGCCGTTCTTCCGGCGCGTTCCATTCGATGTCGAAGTAGGGCGCGTAGCGGCTGAGGGTTCCGTTTTCCAGCGTGTCCCACCACCAGGCGTTGCGCGAGCCGGTGATGGCCATGTGATTCGGAACGATGTCCAGCACTTGGCTCAGCCCGGTCTCTTCGAGCTTGCGCAGGAAACGCGTGCGCCCCTGCTCGCCCCCCAGTTCCTCGTTCACGTGATGGTAGTCCACCACGTCGTAGCCATGGTTGCTTCCCGGCGCCGCCTGCAACACCGGAGAGCAGTAAACGTGGGAGATCCCCAAATCGCGCAGATATTCCAGGACACCACAGGCGGCATCGAAATTGAATCCCGCGTGGAGTTGCAGCCGATAGGTGGCTAGGCGTGGACTCAGGATAAGTCTCCCCTTTACAGCATGGCATTTTGCCGGCCCTCGATGGGCATGTCAGTGTTGGGCGCCGTGGCTTGCCAAATGTTTTTAGACGAGCAAAGCCAATTTGCGCTTGTTTTCAATAGCGGTTCGAAAGACGAAAAAACGAAGCCAAGCTTTGCCATGACTCGACGCCTCCGCGGGCCAAAGCGCCCCGTCTGAGGAGAACGCAGAGATGGCGGAAAATTGCGCCTCTTTAAGCGGAATGCGTTGAATCGACGTGAGCTAAAGGGATGGGGTCGCGTGACTGCAATACGAGGCTATAGCAGTTTGCCGATTATCAGGATCTGCGGTTCTGGGAGATCGGCGGGAGAACCTGACGGACGCCGTTCTCAGCCCCAAGGGTTCAGCACGCGGACCCCGCCGTTTCGCGAGCGGCGTTCTCCAGTTGCGTCCGGCGGCGGCCGGCGGGAATGAGCGCAATCCCAAGCAGAATTTCGGCTTGAGTGATGGCGGTGACGAAAAGCCGATCTCGGGGATTCGAGTCCCACCATTCCATCACGCGCGGGGACGGGAACCGCTTCGCCAGCTGGGACACGAGGTTGGTGTCAACGATCGTCATTTAAGTGGCCCGCGGTTAAAGGACCGGAGGCTCGCGCATAGGCTCCCGGGGAATGTCGGGGATTTCGAATCCTCCGAGCTCAGCGAAACGCGCGTGGATTTCCTCGGCGAGGCCGCCGCACTTCTTTGGCGCGAGCGCGAGAGCGGTGGTGAGAATCTCCCGCGCCTCCGCCTCCATGGAGCGCTTGTGGCGCGATGCGCGTGCGCGCAAGCGGGCCTTCACGAAATCGTCGAAGCGCCGAATGAGAAGGCTTCCCACAGCCGTTTGATAGCGCCGATATCATATGCTAACCAGAATTGATGGCGTAGGAGGCAAGGCACTGGAACCTGGCGCTCTTTTCGTATAGACTAAGGCCGGATTGAAGAACAGACCATTTCTCGCAACAGCATCGTTCATTGCGATCGCCGTCTGCACCCGAGCGCAGTCCTGGAAACCGTCGCTCACTCCCGATGGTCAGCCGGATTTTCAGGCCGTCTGGAACACGGCGACGCTGACTCCGCTGGAGCGTCCGACAGAGTTTGCTGGAAAAGAGTTTCTCACCGAGCAGGAAGCTGTCGCTTACGAGCGGCGCGTTCTGGGGGAAATCAATAGCGATCGGCGAGATGGGGGGGCCGAGGCAGATCTGCGCCGCAACTATAACGAGTTTTGGCGCGACCGCGGGACGACTGTGGTCGCTAGCCGCCGCACCTCCATCGTGGTGGACCCGCCCAACGGCAAAATCCCGTCGACGCCAGATGCGCTCAAGCGGCGTATCGCCGCAAATCAATCGCTCACTGCAGCCATCAGCCGCGGCCCGGCGGGGCCGGAGGATTTGGCCTTGCGCATCCGGTGCATCTCTCGCGATTTACCGATGATCCCGTCGCCGAACAATAACTTCCTGCAGATCGTCCAAGGCGCCGGATTTGTCGGGATCGACCAAGAGATGATGCATGAGTGGCGGCTTATTCCTCTCACCACTCGCCCGCACGCTGACTCCCGAATTCGCGGCTACATGGGCGATTCGCGCGGGCATTGGGAGGGCGACACGCTCGTAATCGACACCACGAATTTCATCGGCGTTAACAACTTCTACGGCGCCGACAAAAACATGCATTTGATCGAACGGCTGAAGCGCACCGATCCCGACACGCTGATCTACCGGTTCACCGTGGACGATCCGACGGCCTTCACTAGGGCCTGGACGGGCGAGCTTTCCTTCCGCAAAAGCAATGATCTGCTACTGGAATATGCCTGTCACGAAGGCAATTACACAATGACAAACATCCTGGCTGGGGCTCGCGCGGAAGGCACGCGATAAGTCCGAGCCTGCCACTTTCTTGAGGACTTGTGTGGTCGAGGCTGGTTCGGACAACGCGCCGCCTTGACGCCGAAGTCCAATCGTGATAGTTATTCCTCCCCAGGGGTGTTCCATGAAAGCTTTATTGCTGGTGGTAGTAGGTGTGTTTTCAAGCTTCGGCCTTTACGGGCAGGCGCAAGCGTCATCACAGATTCAGGGAACGGTTATCGACGCCACCGGGTCGGCGATTCCCGGCGCGGACGTGAGGGCTATTCAGACGGATACAGGCGCCGTCCGCACGGCGACTACCGAGACCGATGGCGCCTACGTGCTCGCCAATCTTCCCATCGGCCCTTATCGGCTGGAAGTAAGCAAGCAAGGTTTCACCACCTACATACAGACCGGCATCGTGTTGCAAGTGGCCACCAATCCGACCGTCGATATTTCTCTAAAGGTCGGCAACGTGAGCGAACAAGTGCAGGTCGAAGCGAACGCCGCATTAGTGGAAACGCAAGCGACCGGCGTGGGAACCGTGATGGAGAATCGGCGCATTTTGGAATTGCCGCTTAACGGCCGCGTGGCTACTGATTTGATCCAATATACCCCCGCGGTGATTGAGCAAGGCGTTGCGGGCAACGGCGGTTTTCCGGGCACGAAGCAGTTCGTCATCGCCGGCGGACAGGCTTTCGGAGTTGCGTTCTGGCTGGATGGCAGCGTGTACAACAATCCGTGGGATCTTGCGAACATCCCCTATCCCTTTCCCGATGCGCTTCAGGAATACAAGGTAGAAACGAGCTCGTTGACGGCGCAGAACGGAGTCCATTCGGGCGGGACGGTTACCGGCGTCACGAAGTCGGGAACCAACAGCTTCCACGGCGACCTGTTCGAATATTTCCGCAACGGCGATATGAACGCGCGCAACTTCTTCTCGCCCACTCGCGATACCCTCAAGCGGAATCAGTTCGGCGGGACTGTCGGTGGCCCAGTAATCAAGGACAAGCTGTTCTTCTTCTTCGGATATCAGGACACGATCACCCGTCAGGATCCGGTCGGTAACACGGCGGCCACGTTCGTTCCGACAGCGGCGATGATCGCGGGCGATTGGAGCGCGTGCCCGCAGGATCTGGCCAGTCTCCCGGCTTCGGTCAAGAGCCTGTTCACCAATAATAAGATCAGTCCCACTCAGTACGATCCGGCGTCACTCAAGCTGGCGGCGCTGCTACCGCAGTCCAGCGCCCCCTGCGGCAATACATCTTTCGGGCTGATTACCCAGGTTAACCAAAATGAGTTTGTCAGCCGCGTGGATTACCAGACCAGCCAGAAGAACACCTTATTCGGGCGCTACTACCGTAATCACTACTTCCGGCCGCCGTCCATGAACTTCACGCCGGACAACATTCTCACCAGCACGCAAGGAGCACTGGATGACACAGACCAATCCTGGGTCTTCGGCGACACGTACCTGTTTAGTCCAACTCTGATAAATCAGGCGCGCGCAACCGTGGACCGACTCGGCGTTCATCGCTTTGCGCACGACTATGTCGACGCCTGCGAGCTGGGCGCGGCCCTAGTGTACTGTGGCTACACGCCGCACCAGAGCGGCTTCACCGTTACGGGCGCGTTCGGTGTTGGTCCTGGAACCGGAGGCCAGGCGGTTGCTCACACCACGCCAATTCAGCTCAATGACGACGTAAGTTGGATTAAGGGCGCTCATCAGATCAACTTCGGCGCTGGCGGAGAAGTTTCCAAGATGCTTTTTGATGGGAACGTATACGCCCAAACCAACTGGACCTTTCCAAATCTGCCCCAATTCCTGCTCGGGCAATTCAATACGAACTCGATTTCCACGCCTAACACTCTGGACCTGCAAAAGTGGTTCGTCAACGCCTATGTGCAGGATACCTGGAAGGCGACCTCCCACCTTACCGTGAACATTGGTTTGCGCTGGGAACCGTTCCTGCCTCCTTCCGAACTCAGAGGCTATATCTATAACTTCAGCCTGGCGAACCTGATCAATAACGTCAAAACCACCCAATATGTGAACGCGCCTCCCGGCCTCACGTTTCCGGGGGATCCCGGCTTTCAAGGTAAGCAAGGTATGAACTCGTACTGGCATCTGTTTGCGCCCCGCGTGGCGCTCGCCTGGGACCCCAAGGGAAATGGCAAAACGGTGGTCCGCGCCTCCTTTGGTAGAGCATATGATTTCGTCGCCGGCGAGATGCTGGTTAACTCCGCCGACGCCCCGCCTTTTGGCGGCACTTCCATCTGGGCCGGCCAGTTCAGCAATCCTTACGCGACCAATCCCGGCGGAAATGTCTTCCCCTACACCGTCGACAAAAATGCGCCGTTTGTTACATCCGGAACCTATATCTACTTACCGACCGATCTAAAGCCTACGTCGGTGAACCAATGGAATCTGGTGGTCCAGCGACAGTTTCGCCAGGATTGGCTGCTCTCGGCGAGCTATATCGGCAGCGAAAGCGAGCATCTATGGGCTTCGCAGCAGGACAACCCAGCTGTCTTCATTCCCGGAAACTGCGCAGCGGGGCAGTATGGTCTCCCCGCCGCGGGTCCCTGCTCCCCGGCTGGGGATTCAAACGCACCGTTCCGGCGAGCATTTACTCTGGCCGGATACCCCGGAAACAAATATTTCGGGTATCTGGAAGCGCTCAACTCCGGAGGAACGGCCAGCTACAACGGCCTGGTCCTGGAAGTCAGAAAGAACTTGAGCAGGGGCTTGCTCTTCGACGTGAACTATACCTGGTCGCACTGCATCGGCGACCTGTCCATCGGCGACAGTACAGGAAATGCGGGAGCGGGCTTCGCCATTCCGAACAACCGGAGATACGATCGGAGCAACTGCCAGTCGAACGAAATCGGCGGAACATTCTCC
>DASQJB010000150.1:0-14943 GCA_035631295.1 Bryobacteraceae bacterium
CGTCGCGGTAGGTGAAAATGCCGTTGCGGGCGTCCTGCGTCAGGATGGTTGCATCCTCCGAGAGTTGATTGCGAAGGCGGTACGCCTCGTAATTCGTATAGAAGAATAATTTGTCGTGCTTGATCGGGCCGCCCAACGACCCGCCTGCCTGGTTTAAATTAAGCCTGGGCAGATGAATTCCGTCTTGATTATCGAACCAATCGTTGGCGGCCAACGTGTTGTTGCGGTTCTGCCAGAGTGCATCGCCGTGAAACTGATTCGTTCCCGAAGGAGTGGTCAGGTTCACTTGGGATGCGCCGCCGGCCGCCGCAGAGCTCTCGTTCGATGTCGTCACCGTGAATTCCTGCACCTGATCCAACAGTGGTTCGTTAGGGACAAAGTCGAGACCTCCTGTTCGGATGTAGTTGTCCTGAATATTGATTCCGTCCAGTGTGACGTTGCTAAACGATGAACGCTGGCCGTTAATAACCGTCTCATACTGCGTTGGGGCGACTCCGGCTTGAGTCGAGATAAATGCTAGCGGATTGCGGTCTCCAACCGGCAGTCTCGAAATCTGCTCGTTGGTCACTGTGGTCGAAATCTCGGGGCTGACCGTTTGCACGGTTTCCGCGCCGGCGGTGACGTTCACTTCGGTCGCCGTAGCGGCCAGCCGCACGGTGATGAGGGGAAGGTCCGTGTCGCGCGACGGATTTACCTTGACGTTTGAAAGCTTGTACTGCTGGAAACCCTTCGCGTCCACGGTGAGATCGAAATACACAGGCCGGAGCGCTTCCAGCGTGAATAAGCCCTGAGCGTTGGATTGCGTCGCGGCAATTGGCTTCGTTCCGTCATGCAACAGCAAATTGATGGTCGCCTTCGCCACCACGGCGCCAGACGGGTCCACCACCGATCCGGTGATGCGGCCCGTATCCTGCGCCCCGGCGAAGGGCGAAAAAACGAACCCAAGCGCTCCAAGTAAAACAGCCAGCTTACGCATATGCACACCCCCCACAGACGAGCTTTCCCCCGAGTCTACCATGGCGTTGACATTTTTCGGGCTGCCAAAAAGCCGATAAAGCTCAATAACTTGCATTAATTTTCCGCAATTGCCGAGCCGAGCCTGTGCTTACCTTCAAGCGGTTATGGGCTCTCCTTTCATCGACCACCCTTCGCATGGCCGAGGCGGCATCCAACCATTTCCGGACCGGCTCCACGTCCTCGCGATGCTCGAAAATCCGCTGCGTTGGCGGGGCGCGTTACCGCAACTACTGGATGTTTCAACGTCAAATTGAAACGTCTGGAGCGATACTGTACACCTGCGAGATCGCCTTCGGCGGGCGCGATTTCGAAATCACAGAGCCCAACAATCCGCGCCATCTGCAACTGCGGGCCTCGACCGAGCTATGGCGAAAAGAAAACGCGCTGAATTTGCTAGGGCAGCGGCTGCCTCCCGAAGCGAAATATCTGGCTTGGATCGACGCGGACGTTCAGTTCGCCCGTCCCGATTGGGCGCAGGAAACTTTGCATCTGTTGCAGCATTACGACGTGATCCAGATGTTTTCGCACATTCAGAATATCGGCCCTTCTTACGAGCCTTTGACGGATCGTGGAGGCTTTCTATGGAATTACGTGGAGAACCGGCCGGCGCCGCATTTTGACGATTTCGCGAAGCCGCGGACAGCCGGTGGCGGCTAAGGATCCGGAAGCTGCGGCAGCGGAAAGTGGAACCACACCGGCTTCGCCTGGGCCTGCCGGAGATCGGCTTGGGACAATTTGGGCGGCCTGATCGATTGGGCCACTCTCGGCTCGGCCGATTACCACATGGCTGCAGCCTTGGTCGGGAACGTGGGAATGTCGTTCAACCGCTACTTCCCGCGGGGATACCGCGAAATGTGCGAGCAATGGGCAGGAGCGCGCCGTGCGCCATGTTCTTCAAAATCCGTCCGGAGGAGTAGGCCATATGCCCGGCCTCATTCTGCACCACTTCCACGGCTCGACGCAAAACCGGGCGTACAATCAGCGCTGGAAGCTATTGCAGCCCACCGGCTTCGATCCGAACCTCGATTTGAAGCGCGACTGGCAGGGGCTTTGGCAGCTCACCGAGCGCAACCGTGAATTGCGGGACGGCCTTCGGGCTTGCGCGCGGCTGCGGGATGAGGATTCTCCCGATATCCGCGGTATGATCTGATTTGGCTTTAAGTTTTAGGCTTTAAGCCGTAAGATCTAACCGTGTGCTGATCGAGATCTCGAACCCGCTGAATGACTCCGCGTGGACGTTTCCGGTTCTGGAGTGCATCCACATTTTGGGCTTCGCCTTCTCGATCGGCACCATCGCGATGGTGGATTTCAGCCTGCTGAACTTCGGCCTGAGGCGGCAGGCTCCGTCGCAAATCGCTAGAGCCGTCGCGCCATGGACGCTGTTCGGGCTGGTGATGATGCTGCTTTCGGGACCGATGCTGTTTCTCTCCGATCCGGACATGTACTACCTTAACCGCTCCTTCCAAATCAAGATGGTCCTACTGGCGCTGGCGATCGTATTCAATTACACGCTTCACCGCAAAGCGGCTCAGTCTGACGCAAAGGGCGGCCGTGCAAAATGGGTTGCGTGCGTCTCGCTGGCGCTGTGGGCGGGCGTGATCGCGGGCGGATTGTTTATCGCTTTCGTTAGTTAGCGGATGTAAAAGCCGGTGACGCCGTCGGGAGCCGGAGCTTCCTCGACGGCGATTCCTCGGACGTCGGCGGCCGGTGGGCCAACGCGCAATTCGCCCTCAAAATCCTCGAGCTGGCGTGCGGTCCCGACAGCCAATACTTCGACGCGCCCGTCACCCAAGTTGCGAGCCCATCCGCGGATGCGCAACTGGCGGGCGGCGTTCTGCGCGAAGTACCGGTAACCGACGCCTTGCACCTGCCCGGATATGTAGTATTTGCGAGCCAGCAAAGCCCCCATTTACAGTGATTTTAGCGGAAGTCCGAAGCTTGACCGCTCAGTGGAAGGGCCGCGGGTCGGTCAGGGGCGCGTGCGATAGATCATGCGTGGGAAGGCGATGGTTTCGCGGACATGCTCCAGACCGCACATCCACGCGACGAAACGTTCGACGCCCATGCCAAAGCCGGCGTGCGGAACCGAGCCGTATTTGCGCAGATCCAGGTACCATTCGAAGGCTTCGCGCGGAAGCTGGTGTTCTTCCAGGCGCTTCAACAGCAGGTCCAGATCATGGATGCGCTGGCCGCCCCCGATAATTTCGCCATACCCTTCAGGGGCGACGAAATCGACGCCCAGAGCGATCTCCGGGCGGTCCTGCGCCGGCGCGAAGTAGAAGGCTTTGATGCTAGCCGGAAACCGGTCCACGATCACGGGCCGCTCGAGACTGTCGGTTAGCAGCGTCTCGTCGGCGTTGCCGAAGTCTCCGCCCCACTGAATCTCACTACCCTTGGATTGGAGCCTGACCACTGCCTCGTCGTACGTCATGCGGCAAAACGGAGATTTCACGGCTTCGAGCTTGGAAACGTCGCGCTCCAGCGCCTTCAGCTCTTCTTTGCGATTCTCCAGCACGCGGGCGATGACGAACAGCACCAATTCCTCGCCGACGCGCTTTACGTCTTCGAGATCCGCGTAAGCCATTTCCGGCTCGACCATCCAAAATTCCGTGAGATGCCGCCGCGTTTTGGATTTCTCAGCCCGGAACGTGGGGCCGAAGCAGTACACTTTTCCAAAGGCCGCCGCCGTAGCTTCGCTATAGAGCTGGCCGGACTGCGCCAGATAGACCTTTTCGCCTTCGAAGTAATCGACTTCAAACAACGTGGTGGTGCCTTCGCAGGCCGCTGGCGTAAAGATCGGCGTATCGACGAGCACGAAGCCGTTGGAATCGAAATAATCGCGAATACCCTTGATCACTTCCGCGCGGATGCGCAGCGCCGCGTGCTGTCTGCGGCTGCGCAGCCAAAGATGGCGGTGATCCATAAGGAAATCGATGCCGTGCTCTTTGGGCGTAATCGGGTAGGGATCCGATTCCGCCACGCGCTGCACGATTTCGGCGTCCTCGACGTCGAGCTCGAAGCCGCCCGGCGCGCGAGGCTCGGCGCGGATCTTGCCCCGCACCATCAAGGACGACTCCTGGGTCAGATCCTTCAGCGCCTCGAAGACGTTTTCCGGTAGAGCGCTTTTCACCGCGACGCATTGCATCACGCCAGTGCCATCGCGGACCTGCGGGAAGCAGATTTTGCCGCTACGGCGCAAGTTGTAGAGCCAGCCTGCGAGCTCGACGGTCTCGCCGGCATGACGGGCTGCGTCCTCGATCCGGATGCGCGGCGGCCTATTCTCAAGACTCATTTTCTGTTTTCAGACCTTCCAAGCGATCGAACACTTCGCACGCGCTCTGAATGGGATGCGTTACATCGGGAGCGCAGCGCAACTCCAGAAGCAGCGGGTATTGATCGGGCGCGGAGCGGAGCGTGCGCATGGCGCGCCCCCAGTCCATCGTCCCTCCCTCGTCGCGAAACGGGAACAGGTGCTGATCTTCCTTTCCATTATTGTCGTGGACGTGCGTGGAGCGAATGCGCGGCGCAAGCATGCGGTAGGCTGTCTCGACGCCTTCGTTTATGTGCGCGTGCCCCAGGTCGAGGCACACGTTCAGTTTGAGATGGGTGATTTCGAAGAAGTAGAGCAGGCGATCGGCGCTCGAAAAGGCGTTGGGCGTGTTTTCGATGAGCACTTCGACGCCGCGCTGGCCGGCGAATACCGCGATCTCTTCGAGCGCGGAAAAGGCAGCTTCGAGTTTACGCTCGTCGAAAGTCTCCCCATAAACACCAAGATGCTGGATCAGATAGCGGAATGGAATCGCCTCGGCGATTTCCAGCGCACGCTTGATCTCCTCTACTTTGCGCAGGCGTTTAGACTTTACCGGTTCCGTAATGTAGATCACCGAGTCCGGCCCCGAGCGGCCCCACACGTCGTCGGAATACATGGGCGAATGTAGCGAGTGCAGCTTCAATTCGGAGTCGCGGAACCAATAGGCCAGCTCGCGGATCTGTGCTTTATCGCGATAATCCAGGTGCTGGCGGGCGCAGAAGATCTCAACCAACGGGATGCCCGCGTCCCAGATGCGGTCCAGCCACACGGTGGTCAGGTGGTGATTCGCGATGAGGTGGGTGGAGAGGGCGCGCTGCATGGGGGCTTCAGTATCCGGCGGCCTTTCCCGGGCGGCGCCGGTCAGAGGCGCCTTGCAGCCAGCCGCCATCGTTGACAATCGCCTCAACCGCGGACATCACGCGGCCCGGACTCATTTGGTCGACTTTGTGGCCGCGAGCCTTAAGCAGCGCAACCGTATCCGGAGAAAAGCCGAACTCCATTGAGATCTGATCGGGAATCCATTGGTGATGAAAGCGCGGAAAATCTACCGCTTCCTGTATGTTCATTCCGAAATCGACCACGTCCAGTATCACTTGAAGCACCGAAGTGATGATGCGCGGTCCGCCGGGAGATCCGACGACCATAAAGAGCTTGCCATCGCGGGTGAGAATCGTGGGAGTCATCGCCGAAAGAGGGCGCTTGCCCGGTTGAATCGCGTTGGCTTCGCCTTGCACCAGCCCGAATATATTCGCCGCACCCGGTTTCGCGGAGAAGTCGTCCATCTCATCGTTGAGCAAGAAGCCCGCGCCGGGGATCGTGACGCCATTTCCGAAGCCGTCGTTGAGTGTGTAGGTGACGGCGACGGCGTTGCCTTCCGCGTCGACTACGTTGAAGTGAGTAGTCTCGCTGCCTTCGGCGCCAGCAGGTTTGCCGGGAAAGACCAGCGCGCTGGGAGTGGCGCGCTCCAGATCGATGGAGGCGCCGCGTTTATGAAGATAGGCAGGATCGAGCAAGCCCGCCACGGGAACCTTGACGAAATCGGGATCGCCCATGTACTGGCTGCGGTCCGCAAAGAAGCGGCGCATGGCTTCCACCATGTAGTGAATGCCGGCGGCCGAGCCCGCGCCCGATTGTTCGTAACCGGAGCCTTCGAGCATTCCCATCATCTGAAGCAGACCAATGCCCCCTGAGCTTGGCGGCGGCGCCGTGACGACGCCGTAATCGCGATACTTTCCGGTAAGCGGCGCGCGCTCCGCCGCAGCGTAGTTCTTTAGGTCTTCCAGCGTGATCAGCCCGCCGTTTTTCGCCATCGCATCGGCGATGAGTCGCGCGGTTTCGCCTTCGTAGAAATCCTTTGAGCCGGATTCGGCGATGCGTTGAAGCGTCCGCGCCAGATCTGGCTGGGTGAAGTTGTCGCCGGGTTCGAGAGGCTTCAAAAAGATCCTTCTCGACTCGGGATCGGAGGCGAGGTTGTGCGCCGATTGGATCTGACTCACGAAGGAATAACTCGCGCGGAAGCCTTTAGAGGCAAGCTCGATGGCCGGAGAGATCAACGCGTCCCATTTAGCGCGGCCGTATTTCTTCTGCGCCAACTCGAAGCCGCGCACCGTTCCAGGCACGCCTGAGGCGCGCCAGCCTTCCACGCTTTCTCGCGTCGGATTGCCTTCGGCGTCGAGATACATGTCCCGCGTGGCCTTCCCAGGGGCGCGCTCGCGAAAATCGATGAACGTGCTGCGCCCGTCCGCGAAACGGATCAGCATGAATCCGCCCCCACCGAGATTGCCGGCGTAGGGATAAGTGACAGAAAGGGCAAAGCCAACGGCGACGGCGGCATCCACGGCGTTACCGCCTTCTTGAAGAATTTTGACGCCTATATCCGTGGCGAAAGGATCGCCGGAAACAACCATGGCGTGGCGGGCTCGCTCGGGCTGGCCCGCTTGGAGCTGAGTGCATCCAAGCAGCACAAAACAAGCGAACAGGCGGCGCACCATTCAGTCCGATTCTAGCAACAGGCTTTGCTGCGTGAGGCTCTCGCTATGCTGGAACACAAGAGTCAATGAAGCTTCGAGAAGCTCTCGAATTGATTCACAGCTCTAAGCCTCGGGGACAGAGCAAGCGCGGTATCAACTGGCATGCTCCTGCGCCCCAACGCATCTTGAAACATTCCTTCGGGCATTTTTGATCCAGCGCCGCCCCGATGCGGACATTGCGATCGACGCCTTGCCCTATGGAGACCTTGTAGGCGGGCTGGAGGGAGTGGATGCCTCCAGATACAGGGGCGTCGCCATGTTCTGTGAGTGGTACGGCCTGGATCCGCGACTGGGTTTCCGGCGGCTGGGCGCGTAGGCGCCGAGCCTGCACGAGGACATTCTCACGAACGTCGAGGCAGGCTTGGCGCGTTTGCGCAGTTGTGTGGAGCGGCTGGCCGGCTCGGTTCCGATAGCCGTCGCACTTCCGACGCTTCCCATAGCTCCGATAGAGATCTCCGCGGCGGCACAGGCGCTGAACGTCGAAACCAGCCTATGGCTGCGGTCTGGAACTTCGCCGAGTGGTGCGTCTCGAAGCACAGGGTCCGGCTGCTTAGCATGGCTGAAATCGATCGCGTCTCGCCGCAGACGGAACGCTTCGACCTCCGTTCCGAGATCAGCTTCGGCTCTCCCTACGCACTGCCGCATGCCTCCGCGATGGCGGAATTGCTGAGCCGTCTACTGGCGCCGCCGCCACCTCTGAAGGGTTTGATCACGGATTTGGACGGTACGCTTTGGCATGGCATCCTGGGCGAGGCCGGCGCGCCCGGCGTTTCTTTCACGCTGGATTCGGGAGGTGTCAGATCCGTGGCCTGTATCAGCAACTGCTCGAATCTCTTGCGGAGCGCGGGGTGCTGCTTGCCATTGCAAGCAAGAACGACGCGGCATTGGTCGAGGACGCTCTCTCCGGCCCGGACTTGCTGGTCCAGCAAGATCGATTTTTTCCGGTCGTGGCAAATTGGGGACCGAAGTCCGAATCCGTTCGACAGATCCTGGCCGCCTGGAACATCAGACCGAAAGCGGTGGCTTTCATCGACGACAGCCCGATGGAGGTCGAAGAAGTGCGGACTCATTTTCCTGGAGCTTCGGACTGTGGTTTTTCCGAGCGAGCCGAGCAAGGCTCTCGATCTGCTCCGCGATTTGCGGGAGTGGTTTGGCAAGCCGGTAATCCTGGACGAGGACCGCTTGCGCGCCCAGAGCCTGCGGCAGGCAACTGCTATGGGAACGCTTCCGGGCGAACCCCCGAGCCGGGAGACTTTCTTAAGTGCGCTCGAGGCTCGCATTTCGTTTCAACGTTCACGCGACGCACAGGATCAACGAGCGTTCGAACTAGTCAACAAAACGAACCAGTTCAACCTCAACGGCCGCCGGATCACGGAGACGGGTTGGCGGCAGACGCTGGAAAATCCGGAAGGGTTTCTTTGACAGCCAGCTGCGCGGACAAGTTCGGGCCTTTGGGCAAAATTGCGGTCGTTTTGGGAGAGAGCCGCTCTCGCGCGGCTGCGATTTCCTCTTGGGTGATGAGTTGCCGGGCTTTCTCACGGCGTGTGGAATACGCTACGCTCAGCCATCTGTTCGAGAGCATGAACCTCGACAAGGTTCTGTTCCACTTCGAAAAGACGGAGCGAAACACGCCTCTACAGGAGTTCTTCGCGAGCCTCGGAATCCCGGACACGGCGTCGGAGATCTCGCGTTCCCAGTTCGAGGCGCGCTGCCCTCCTCTCTCGCTTTGGAGGCTCATGCAGCGGTCCGATCTTCAAGGAAAGCTGTCCGGAATTTTTTGCGTTGCTTTTGCGGGACTCACAGGCGACTCGACTCGGATCGCCACGCGGGATACGGTAGGCAATTGGGATTCAATCGCCATGCTAGTCGCGCTCATCGAGGAGGAATTCGGACAGACTTTCGACCTGGAAGAGGCGGCCGACTGGACGTCCTATGAGCAAGTGAGGACGGCCTTGAGCAAGCGTCTTGAAGGTTGAATTTGTCCCGCTCTCAGAGGAACCGGTCCCTGCCTGCCGGGCATTTAACGAACGGCTGCGACAACGGTCCGCACAGACCTTTCTTCTTCCGGAGACAGTCCCACGGAATTCATCGTCCCCGGCGGAATTCAATATACGCACTATGTAGCGGTCGATGACGGAGGCGCGGTCCGAGGCGGCGTCCTGCTGATGGAGCAGGCCGGTTGGCTCAACGGGCAAGTTATTCCTCTGACGAATATTCAGAGCCCCCTGAGTGAGGGGGTTGTGGATCGGGCCTTCTCCGGCGTGGGGCTGCGAATGCTCCAGTTCCTTGCTCGGCGCAATCCCTACGCTTACGCCGTCGGAATGGGGAGCGAAGAGAATCCCGTCGCTCGTCTTCTCAAAGGCGCTGGCTGGACGGTCGCGCGTGTTCCGTTTCAGTTCGCCGTGATTCGCGCGGCGCGGTTCCTGCGGGAGATTGGCCCCGTGCGGCAGGGGCCGAAAGGAATTCTCGCCCGATTGGCGGCCTCGAGCGGCGTGGCTTGCGTGGCTGGCGCCGCATGGCGGCGAACGCACAGTTATGCGCCACCGTTAGGATGTTGGTTTGAGGAAATCGCTTCCTGGCCGAGCGACTTGAACGCGGTATGGAAATCCTGCCGCGACGATTTTCATTTCGCGCTGGCGCGCGATGCACGCGCCGTTCAGGATCTGCACCCCGCCTCTCAGAGCAGGCTGCATCGGTATGTGCTGCGTCGCGGCAACGGTTTGCTGGGGTGGTCGGCGGGCCTGTTCACTCAGATGCGCGAGAGTCCCTATTTCGGCAATCTGCTGGTCACGGAACCATCCTCGACGCCCTCGCGCCTCCGGAGCACTTGGACGCGTTGTTGGCCCATACCTATCACGGACTCCGCGAACTGGGGGCCGATCTGATCGTCGCCAACTATACGCAGGAACGCTGGCGTGACCGGTTTCGCCGCCTTGGTTTCTTCAACGGCCCGTCCAATTACCTGCTGGCTCTTTCGAAGCCGTTGGCCGCGGCGCTCGGCCCAGGACCGAATGCTCTCGATCGCGCTTACATGAGCCGCGCGGATGGGGACGGCAGACTAAATCTGTGAGTCATCTGCGTGGGGCAGGCTTCGGACGCACGCATTACGGCAATCGCGCGGCAAATCCCGCGCATTGTACCCTCAAAGCATGGCGCCTCACGCGAGCCAGGAGCGACGCGCGGCCCGCATGGCTCTGATGGGGATTGTCGCCGCCGCGGGGCTGGCTTTAGTAAAGATTGTGGCTGGGTTGGCGGCGCGCTCGGTTGCCCTGGTTTCCGACGGACTGGAATCGGCATCCGATTGCTTCACTTCCGGATTGGTTTATGTCGGCCTGCGAGTCGCCGAAAGACCGGCCGATCGGGAACATCCCTATGGGCACGGCCGTTTCGAAATCCTGACCGGTTTGGCGATGGGCGCGCTATTGGCGGCGATGGGCGCGGTGATTTGCTTGATGGCGCTCCAGCAACGCCACGAGCCCCACATTCCTGCGCTGTTCGCGATCTGGGTCATCTTGGGATCCATCGCGGTGAAGGGTATCCTGGCGGCGACAAAGATGCGCGTGGGCAAACGCACGCGAAGCGAGGCGCTTACCGCCGACGCGTGGCACGATTGGGTAGACATGCTTTCGGGAATCGTGGCGCTAATTTCCGTGTCGGTTGCGATTTTCGTTCCGGGTTTCCATACTGCGGACCATTGGGGAGGATTCATCATTGGAGCGATCGTTATTTTTCTGGGCGTGCGCGTAGCGCGCAACACGGCACTTCAACTTATGGACACGATGCCAGACCCGGCGCAGATGGAACAGATTCGCGCGGCGGCGATGCGCGTGCCCGGCGCACTGGCAGTTGAGAAATGCTTCGCGCGAAAGACGGGCTTGCGCTACCACGTGGATCTGCATTTGGAAGTAGATCCGGCCATGACGGTGCTGGCATCGCACGAAATCGCCACCGAGGTGCGCTTCCGCATTCGAGATGAAGTGGATTGGGTGGCGGATGTGCTGGTGCATGTCGAGCCGCATCTGGCTCCAACGCCGACGACGCCCAAAACACCGGAACTCATTTCGAGGCCGTAGACATGGAGAACCACGAGATCGCCCGGCTGATTGCCGAGACCGCCGATCTGATGGAAATCGCCGGGGAGGACTCTTTCCGCATTCGCAGTTACCGCAACGCGGCTACGGCGATCGAGAGTTACTCCGAATCCATTTCGGCGATCCTCAAGGATAAGAATAAGAAGGTCACGGATATTCCGGGCATCGGCAAGAGCATCGCCGCGCACCTTGAGGAAATCGAGGAGAAGGGAACGTTCGAGCGGCGCGAGCAGATGCTGGAGCTGTATCCGCCCACGGCTTTGGAACTTCTCAAGATCCAAGGGCTTGGGCCTAAGAGCATTCGCGCGATTTGGGAGCATCATCGCGTATCGACCATCGACGCGCTCGAGAAATTGTGCCAGGAGCATAAGCTTCGCGAGCTGCCGCGGATGGGAGCGAAACTCGAAGAAAAAGTACTGCGCTCGATCGCGGGCTATAGGCAAAGGGCCGGGCGATTTCTGCTGAGCTTCGCGCAAGGTATCGCTGACGAGTTGGTCGCGGATCTCGGGAAAGTTTCCGGGGTGAAGAAAGTCACGCCGGCGGGAAGTCTCCGGCGCGGCAAGGAGACCGTGGGCGATATCGATCTGTTGGTGACCGGTCCCGGCGCGGATCGGGCGCTAGAGGCTTTCGTGAAACATCCCAAAGTTCACGAGGTGCTGAGCCGAGGCGCAAACAAAGCCAGCGTCAAATTCGGGATGGAAGGCATTCAGGTGGATTTGCGGGCGCTGCCTGAGGAGCAGTACGGATCGGCGCTCCAGTATTTCACCGGCAGCAAGGAGCACGGCATCGCCATCCGGGCGCGCGCGCAAAAGAGGGGCCTCACGCTAAGTGAGTACAGCTTGGCGCGGATCGACTCGAAGAAAGTGGTGGCGTCGGCGACGGAGGAGGAGATTTACGAAGCGCTGGGTTTGCCGTGGATTCCCCCGGAGCTGCGCGAAAACCAGGGCGAAATTGAAGCGGCCGAGGCGGGCAAGCTGCCGAAACTAGTGGAGTTGAAGCAAATTCACGGCGATCTGCATATGCATACCGTCGAAACCGACGGGCGCGCGACGCTCGAAGAAATGGCAGCCGCGGCTCACGCGCACGGCTATGAGTACGTCGCCATCACGGATCATTCCAAAGCCCTCGCCATGGCGAACGGCTTGGACGAGAAGCGAGCGATCGCATTCGCGCAACACGTCCGCGAAATGGATCAAGGCAAGCTCCGGCTGCGCGTGTTTTCGGGCATAGAGTGCGATATCCGGCGCGACGGGGTAATGGATTTGGACAACGACGCTTTAGGCGAGCTGGATCTGGTGATCGGCAGCGTGCACAGCTACATGAACCAGGAGCCTAAGGAGATGACGGACCGATTGCTGCGTGCGCTCGAATGCCCGCACATCCGGGTGCTGGGGCATCCCACTGGCCGCGTGCTGCTGAACCGGGACCCGTATCCGTTCGATTTCGAGGCGGTCGCGTCGGCGGCCGCGCGCCGGAATGTGTACTTGGAGATCAACGCGAGCCCGGAGCGGCTGGATCTGGGCGCCTCCATGGTGCGGGCCGCCAAGGCGCGGGGTTGCAAGTTCGTCATTTCGACGGATGCCCATCATCCCAAGCATCTGGACAATATGCGTTTCGGCGTGCTGATGGCGCGGCGGGGGTGGCTGGAAGCAGGCGATGTGCTGAACGCATTGCCCGCGGCGAAGTTCGCCAAGGCGATTGGGGCAAAATAAGATTTCTCGCAAAAACGCAAAGCACGCAAAGATTTCCTTTCTCAAATAACGCCAAGACATGAAAACTATCTCTTCCAAAGAACTGATTCGCACGCCGATTCTGTGGGTGACCATGGATCGGGCCATCGATCCGGACGGATTTGAGATCAAGCGCGCGATCGTGCAGCATCGCGGCTCGGCGGTGATGATGGCGGTGGATGGGCGCGACCGGATCTTGCTGGTGCGGCAGTACCGGCTGCCGGCGCGGCAGTATTTGTGGGAGCTTCCGGCGGGTCGCGTGGATGAGGGCGAAACGCCTTTACAGGCAGCGAAGCGGGAACTTGTGGAAGAAACCGGATATCGCGCGCGCAGCTGGAAAAAACTTGCCGAATTCTATCCGAGCCCCGGATTCCTAGCCGAAAAGATGACTATCTACATCGCCACCGGACTTACAGAGGGCGTTCAGACGCCGATGGAGGACGAACGCATTCAGACGCGCTGGTTTTCCGCGGCCGAGATTGATGGGATGATCGAGCGCAGGAAAATCCTGGATGGCAAGACGATGATCGGGTTTCTCAAGTGGCAGAGATATTGCGCAGGTAAGTGAACAATTTGGCCAGCGCCTGGGCGCGGTGACTCACGAGCATTTTCTGCGCGAGCGACGCTTGTCCGAAGGTGCACTGGAAAGGCGGATAGTAGAAGAGCGGATCGTAGCCGAAGCCGTTTTGGCCGCGGAGGCGGTCCACAATGCGCCCTTCCACCGAGCCGTGGAACGTTGTAATCAACCCGTTGCTTTTCGCTAAAGCGATGGCGCAGACAAAGCGCGCCGTCCGGTTTTCTTCTCCCTCCAGCAGCTTCAGCAACAGCGCGTTATTGGCTTCATCAGTAGCCTCCGGCCCCGCGTAGCGGGCTGAATAGACGCCGGGGGCGCCGCCGAGCGCGTCTACTTCCAAGCCTGAATCGTCGGCGAACAAGTAGCCATCGGCGAAGCGGCTGTAGTACGCGGCCTTGGCGATCGCGTTCTCTTCGAAGGTAGAGCCATGCTCTTCGGGGGCGGGAATGGAGGCCGACAGCGGGCGAACGTCAAAACCTTCCCCGGCCCTTTGGAATTCACGCAGCTTGCCGGGGTTGGAAGTGGCGCAGTAAACGATCACGCGGCCTCGAAGGTCTTTTGAAGCGCGATCAGCTCTTGAATGCCTTTGCGGGCCAGCGACAAAAGCTCGGCGAGTTGCGCATCGTCGAAAGGAGTCCTTTCGGCCGTCGCCTGGACCTCCACGAAACGACCGGAACCCGTCATCACCACGTTCATATCTACCTCGGCCTGCGAGTCTTCCTGATAACAGAGGTCGAGCATCGGCACGCCGTTCACTATGCCGACGCTGGTGGCGGCGACGAAGTCGCGCATCGGCGAGCGCTTCAGCGCGCCGAATTTCACAAGCTGGCGAAGAGCGAGGGAAAGAGCGATCGAGGCGCCTGTGATGGCCGCCGTGCGGGTGCCGCCGTCGGCTTGGATCACATCGCAGTCGAGCAGCACGGTGCGCTCGCCCAGAGCGTCGAGGTCGATTGCGGAACGCAGCGAGCGGCCGATCAATCTTTGGATTTCCATAGTGCGGCCGGAGGGACGGCCTTTGTTAACCTCTCGCGGGGTGCGCGTGGCCGTGGCGCGTGGCAACATTGCATATTCGGCCGTGATCCAGCCTTTGCCGGAGCCGCGGAGAAAGCTGGGCACGGTATCCTCCACCGACGCTGCGCACAGAACGCGCGTGTTGCCGGCCTCGATCAAGACCGAACCTTCGGCGGTGAGGAGATAGTCTGGCGTCACTTTCATCGGGCGGAGGTCGCCGGGGGCGCGGTTATCGATTCGCGGCG
This sequence comes from Bryobacteraceae bacterium, assembly GCA_035631295.1. GTDB lineage: Bacteria > Acidobacteriota > Terriglobia > Bryobacterales > Bryobacteraceae > Palsa-187. The sequence goes on from DASQJB010000150.1 coordinate 14,510, forward strand.
TCATTTAAACGATCTCATGACTGCAAACATCAGCAAGAAGATCAAAACGAGACCCAAGACAATCACGACGACGCACGGAATGTAGCCTTTGCTCGATTTTGTGGCGGCTTTCGCCTTACGTGCTCCAGCGGGTTTGAATCGGGCCATTAGAACGATAGTAATCCGCGCGCGGTTACTTCCTCCAGGAAGGCTATGGCCAGCGCGGCGGCCCCCAGAAAAGTTCCGAAGGGGAGCTGGTATGTGGAGGCATCCTTCCGCGCGAAATGGATATAAAGCAGACTGGTCACCGCTCCAAAAGCCGAACCGGCGGTGATCGCCAGAAGCGTGTTGGGAGCGCCCAGGAAAACTCCCATCAGGGCGATCATTTTTACGTCGCCGAATCCTAAGCCTTCGCGATGCCGCAGTTTTTGATACGCCCAGCCGATGAACCATAT
>DASQJB010000151.1:0-22310 GCA_035631295.1 Bryobacteraceae bacterium
GGCGGAACGGCTCGGCCGAAGCGCGCCTTGCGCCGCCTGCGTTCCTCCTCATCCATCTCTTCCAGAGCGGCCGCGGCTTCGCGACGCTCCATCCGCCGGTCGAGCATCACGTTGCCCGCGCGTCGCGCTAGCGAAGCCACGATGCCAGCGCGCAGGAGCCCGGGCGTGGGCGGCAGCAGCGACTCCGATCCTGGCAACGCCACCACCAGATGATGCTGCGCCGCCAGCCGCGCGACGATGGAGGCGACAGCGGAGCGCCAGGCGCGGTCGGGAATCTCCGCTTCGCCAAACTCCTCGATGAGCAGTTGGCCGAGGCGCGTTTCGCTGATCGATTCGAAGCGCATCAGGCGGGCGGCGGCTTGCGCAACTTCTTCGTATCGCGAAGCAGGCTCGCCGGAGATTGTCAGCAAAGCCATGGTCGAACCAGGGCGGGTTTACTGGAGGTCGAGCTTCGTCTTGGAATGACCGTTCGCGCCACGCTTCAAAGTGGCCATCAGCTCTTTCTGTGCCTTAACCAAAGCGCGTATGTCTTTGCGAGTCTCAAGCAGCAGCCGCATACCTTCGTGAATCACCTCGCGGATTGCCGCAATTTGGCGATCGTGGCGATCGAGTCTCTCCTTAGTTGTCATTGTTAACGCTATTGTAGAACAGAACCCATGACCGTCCTTGGAGTGGACATCGGCGCTACTAAAATCGCGGCCGGGCTCGTCCGCGAACGCGCCGAAGTAGCTGCATTCCAATCGATGCCCACGCTCGCCTCCGGCGGCCTCGATGTCTCGTTACGTCAAGTCTGGAAAGCGATCGAGAGCGCGCTAACGCCGGAGGTGCGAGCGATCGGCTTGTGCGCTCCCGGACCACTGGATCCCGTGGCCGGAGTAGTGATAAATCCGCCCAACCTGCCCGGCTGGCTTAACGTTCCGCTGGCGAAGCTGACGGAAGAGAAGTTTCGGTTGCCTGTGAAAGTCGAGAACGATTGCAACGCGGCGGCGCTCGCCGAATCGATGTACGGAGCCGGGCGGGGATACAGCCACGTTTTCTACGCCGCTATCGGAACCGGAATCGGATCGGGCATCGTGCTCGACCGGAAAATCTTTCGCGGAGCCCACGGCGCGGCGGCGGAAGCCGGCCACATATCCATCGATTACCGCAGCGCAGTGGCGTGCGGATGCGGCGCGGCGGGCTGCATCGAAGCCCTCGCTTCAGGCCGTGTCTTCGATGACGCCGAAGAAGAGGACCTCGACGAGCTCGTGGGCCGCCTGGGGGCTTGGCTGGGCGGCGTCATGAGCTTGCTCGATCCCGGCGTTATCGTGATCGGCGGCGGCGTCGCGCAAATCGGCGAGCCGTTGTTCGGGCGGCTCCGGGCCGTCGCGCCTCGCTGGACCGTGAATCCCTACTCGCGCGAAATCCCCATCGTGCCGGCTGAGTTGGGAGAAGCGTCGGGCGTCATCGGCGCCGCAGCGGTGTTGCTCAAAATGGAATCAGGAGAAGTCAGGTGAACGCTACAGAGATGCTCGAAAAAATCGGCTCATCGCTCGGATCCACAGCGACCGTCAAGGCTGTGTTCGGCGAGCCAATCCACATGGAAGGCAAAACGGTGGTGCCCGTTGCAAAAGTCGCCTACGGATTCGGGGCCGGAGGGGGGCGCAAACCGGCGAAGCACGGCGGCTCGGTCGACCCGTCCGAGGGCGGTGGAGGAGGCGGCGGAGTGCGCGCATTCCCCGCCGGCGCTCTCGAAATTACTCCGTCCCAGACGCGCTTCGTGCCATTTACCGACTTCCGGTGGCTCGTCAGCGCGTTCGCGGTTGGCGCGGTGCTGGCTGGCCTGCTCTTGAGGGGGAAACGCTGACCCCCTACCAACGCATCCTCGTCCGCGCGACCAACTGGGTTGGCGACGCGGTGATGTCGCTGCCGGCCCTGCGCGCTCTACGAGTTCGCTTCCCCACCGCGAAGATCTCGATCCTGGCCAAACCGTGGGTGGCGGATCTTTACGGGCGCGAGCCGTTTTGCGACGAACTCATTCCTTACACGCCTGAGAATCCCTTGTCGAAATGGGGTGCCGCACGGGCGCTTGCCCCCCGGCGCTTCGATTGCGCCATCCTTCTGCAAAATGCGTTTGAAGCGGCCGTCGTCGCGTTCGCCGCCCGCATCCCCGAGCGCATCGGCTACGCCCGCGACGGCCGGAGCTTTCTGCTCACGCGCGCCGTCGCCGTGCCCCGCAAGGGCGAAATCCCGACGCACGAGCGCTTCTATTACCTGGAGCTGCTGCGCCGGGCCGGCATCCTGGATTCGATGCCCGCGAGCGACGCCATTCGTTTGGAAGGCGCGCCCGCGGCGAAGGAGGCGGGTTTGGTGCGGTTCCGCGCGCTCGGCTGGAATGGAGACGTGATCGGCATCAGTCCGGGCGCCGCGTACGGAGGCGCCAAGCGCTGGCTGCCGGAGAGGTTCGCGGAAGCCGCCAATCGCTTGGCGCGCGAATGGAACGCGGCGGTAGCCGTGTTCGGCTCTAGCAGCGAACGCGTATTGTGCGCCGAGGTTTGCTCCGCGATCGCCGCGCCCGTGAAGAATTTCGCGGGCCAGACCACGCTGGGCGAATTTATCGAGCTGGCCGCCGCCTGCCGGGTCTATCTCACCAACGACTCGGGCGCCATGCACATCGCCTCCGCGCTCGGAGTGCCCACAGTCGCCATCTTCGGGGCCACCAACGACGCCGCCACAGGACCAACGGGACTCCTGGCGCGAGTCGTGCGCGAACCGGTGGAATGTAGTCCCTGCCTTAAGCGCGAATGCCCCATCGATCATCGCTGCATGACGCGCGTCGACGCGGCGAGAGTGGCGGAAACCGCGTTGGAACTGGTGAAATAGGAAAACGTGGATACAAGGACCAAGATCGTCCCAACTCAGCAGGCCGCGGATATCGCCGCCTCCGGCGCCTTCGTCGTCAGCGGATATTTCGATCCCGTGCTGGCCTGGCATGCCTCGCGCCTTCAAGAGCTGAAGCGGAAGGACGCTCCGCTGCTAGTGCTGGTCGCCGCTCCCGAAAGACCGATCCTCTCCGCTCGCGCGCGGGCAGAGCTTCTGGCCGGCCTGAAAGCGGTGGATTATGTTTGCGAGGCAACAGATGGGATCATGCCGCATTTCCAATTGGAAGAGGAAGACGCCCGCGGGCTCGAAGCACTGATTGCGCGCGTGTACGCGCGCAACGCGTGAGCCATGGCTGAGTTCCGCATCCTCGTCATACGTCTGAGCTCGATGGGCGACGTGATTCACACGCTGCCCGCTGCGGCCAGCCTGAAGCACAGCTACCCGCATAGCTCCGTTTCCTGGATCGTCCGGGAGCGCTGGGCGCCGCTCCTTCAGGGAAATCCGTTCGTCAATCGCGTCCTTCCAGTGGAAGGCGGGATCAAAGGCGTCGTCGGCGCCGTGAGAGCAGCGCGGCGCGAACGCTTTGACCTGGTGGTGGACTTCCAGGGCTTGGTCCAATCGGCGCTAGTGGCGGCTTCCGTGCGCTCGCCGAAGAAAGTCGGGCTGCATCGTTCGCAGGCGCGCGAAAGCCTGGCTTCGCTGTTTTATTCGACTACGGTGTTGACGCGCGAGGCCCATCGCGTCGAGCGCAATTTGGAGCTTGCAGCCGCGGCCGGAGCCACGAGTCTACTTCGCGTCTTTCCTTTGCCGGAGGGCGAACCTGAAGGGGATCTTCCGGAGGGAAGATTCGTGCTCGCCTGTCCGTTTGCCGGCTGGGGAGCCAAGCAATGGCCTCTGGAATACTTCGCCGAGGTCGCCCGCGGCCTGGATATTCCTTTGGTCCTGAACGGTCCGCCCAGCTCGGCTGCGGCATTAGCGCGGACCGGAGCACGCGTCCATAGTTCCGGAATCGCGGGACTCATATACGCCACGCGCCGCGCAAGCGCCGTCATTGGCCTGGATAGCGGCCCTCTGCATCTTGCCGCTGCGCTTTCCAAACCTGGCGTAGCGATCTACGGGCCTAGCGATCCCGCTGTGCATGGGCCCTACGGCGGCTCGATTCGCGTATTGCGTGCGACTGGCGCGGCGACCACCCAGAAGCGGCGGAGTGAAGATCCGAGCATGCTCGCGATCAAGCCCGACGCTGTATTGGAAGCGCTCCACTACGTACTGAAGCGGGACTATCCCATCATGCAGGCGGGTTCCACCGCGTGAGTTTTCCCAAGCCTTACGCCGACGCCGTGGCGAAACTTCGCGTGCCCTGCGGCTTTCTCTTGGCGGGCGCGTTCCTCTGGTTTTCCAAGCCGAGCCCGCTCTCACTTGCAGTCGGACTCCCGGTTTCAATGCTAGGTCTGGCTTTGCGCGCCTGGGCGGCGGGGCATCTGGAGAAGAATCTCTCGCTCGCCGCGAGCGGTCCATATGCGCGCGTGCGCAACCCCCTCTATCTCGGCACGCTCACCGCAGCCGCGGGACTCGCCGCAGCGGCGCGCGAATGGAGGCTCGGGTTGCTCTTCGCGGCGGTGTTTCTGCTGGTGTATTTGCCAGTGGTGGAGCTCGAGGAGCAACACCTCAACCGCCTCTTTCCGGATTTTCAAGAATACGCGCGGCGCGTGCCGCGGCTCCGGCCGCGACTCGGTCCGGTTCCCATAGACAAGGCATTCCGATGGCCGCTCTACCGCCGGAATCGCGAATACGAAGCACTAGCGGGATTCCTCGCCGGAGCCGCCGTGCTGGTTTGGAAGATGCTTCGCTAGAACGAGAATCGCATCTCCAGAGTGCCCTGGCGCGGCGGCACGAAAGTGCTGCCGCCCACGTAGTTGACAAAACCGAACCCGCCGGTGAGCAGACCCGTGGTGGTGCTCCTCGTGGTTGCCGCCGTGGGGGCTGTCGCGGCAGGATTGCTCATTTCCAGCCGGTTGAAGATGTTCACGAAGTTCATCCGGATGGTCAGCTTCATCTGTTCCCGGATTGCGAATATCCGGCCCAGGCTCATCGACTCGGCAGGCCGGCGCTCGTAGCGATAGTCGTTGTAATACGGCGACGCAGTGCCCCACTGTCCCGCCGCAGGATTGCTCCAAGCCGCAGGATTCAGCACCAGATCCGTAGTCGGATCGATGCAATGGCAGTTCAGATCCTTGAGGAACAGCGGAGCGCCAGGATTTCGGTTGAAGAAGGTGGATCGGAAGAGCAGCGTATTCAAGTTGTTGGTGGAAGTCGGCGCCAGAATCGGCAAGCCGCTGGAGTAACTCAGCAGCGAGCCGATAGTCCAATCGCGCACCACTTGCGAGAGAATCTTGTTCGATCCCCACGCCGGCAGCCGGTAATTGACGCTGATGGCGCTCACGAGCGGCCGCGAGAAGCTCGAAAGGCTCTTGTTCTGGCTACGATTGAACACATCATTCACGGTGTTTAGCTCCGTTCCCTCTTGCAATTCCTTGGCCCAGGTGAGCACATACTGCGCGTCCAGGCCGTGCGAGAGCCGCTTGGTGACCTTGGCTTGGAGGGAGTCGTACCACGTGCGGCCCTCGGGAGCCCACAGCGGAGCGAGGCCCGAGGGCAAACCGGCCATGAAGCCGCTGTTGTACTGGGGAAACGGCCGGAGCGCTTGAGCAACGCTGGCGGTTAACGGGAAGCCGGCGTAGGGAATTTTGTTCTGAAAACGCCCCGCCGCAGTCGAGCCGATAGCCGCAAGGAGAATGCCGCGGTCCGTCGCGCTGTTGACATCCAGGCCGTACTGCGAGAGCAGGAATTGCGGGGTCAGCGCGTTGTAATTGTCGAGGATGCTCGAAAGCCACCAGGCGCCGCGATTGGCCACGTAGGAGGCTTCCACCACCAGGTTGTTGCCGATTTCGCGTTGCACGCCCGCGCTCCACTGAATCTGGCGCGCCGGACGGCCCGCGTTCTGATCCACTACGCTCGTGGGGCTGTTGAGGCTCGCGGGAAAGTTGGGATTGGGATAGGCGCCGGCGGAAAGATTGGGCCACGGAATCACGTAGGCGGAGGGCACGCCGCTGGCGAGCGTCATTGAGGCCGCGCCGAATCCCGGCGCGCTGAAGGCGTTGCTCGGCGAGGCGCTGGCCGTTCCCGTCGCCGCGGTCGCTGTTCCGTCATAGGCCACGCCAATCCCCGCGCGCAGCACCGTCTTCGGCAGAATCTGATACGCCACTCCCAGCCGCGGGCCGAAAGCATAGGGATAGTTGTGCCCAAAACTGCAATTGCAGGTCGATTCATAGAGGACGCCGCCGGGATGGCCGCCCGCGGTGGGATCCGCTACGTTTGCCGCCAGAGTCGGCAGCCTTCCGTATTGCTCGCGCGGATATGTCGCGTAATCGTAGCGCAGGCCGTAGTCGATGGTCAGCTTGCGCGTAGCCTTCCAGCTATCCTGCACGAAGAACGCGAAGAAATGCTTGCCGGTGCGAAGATTAGCCTCGGGATTCACTGTCCCGTTGTTCACCAACCCCAAAAGGAAGCTGGCGTACGGAAATCCAACCGTGCCTCCGCTGACGGTGGCGGATTGCAAGGCGCTGCAAGAAGATCCAGTGCAAGAGGCGAGCTGCGCTACCTGATTCGGCGAAAATACAAACGAGCCATTGGCGGCCGTCAGATTGTCGATGGGATAGCCGAAAGTGCGAACTTCCGCTCCGAATTTGTATGTATGGTTACTTCTCACCCAGGTCAGGGAGGTGTTGTAAGACGGGGTCATTTGCTTGGTCAGCGATTGCGCGGCGCCGACGCCGGGACCCATGCTCATCATTCCGCCCGTGCCGGTGCACGGCAAGATATTAGACCCCTGAGCCGTGCTGGCGGCGCACAATCCACTGATGCTGGGAAACCGGCCTCCCGGATTCGGCGTTCCCGTGAGACCCAGCGTCGCCTGGTTGAAGTTTGTGGTGGGCGAATGATCGTTGAGCTGATACAACGTCAATCCGGCGCCGAAATGCAAGAGCAAGGTCGGCGTCAAGCTGTAATCGAAATTCACGCGCCAGTTATAAGAAGCACTGAACGTGCCACGCGTGGCGGTGATTGTGGGAGGAAGCCCCTCGGAGCCATTCAAACTTTGCGAATACTGCGCGCCGCTGGCGTTGGTGGTCCAAGTTCCGGAAATCTTCGCCTTCGTACTGAGCTGGTGATCGAGCTTCACTGATTCGTTGGTGGTGACGCGGTCGTTGGGGAACGACGGAACCAGGTTCAGGGCTGTATTCAAGTTGCCAGGCTGCGGAATCAGGTTCTGAATCGCCAATGCGACTTTGTCCATCCGCGCGGCGGGAATGGTGTTGCCCGGAAACTGAGTGCGCACGACCAGCCCGTTTACAGTCTGCGTGTTGAGCGGATCGTAAATGCCGCCCTCGAGAATACTGTTGCCGAGCGGGTCCGTCCCGAGCGTACGATTCGTTAAGGCTTGCGTGAAATTGCCCGCGCGGTAGAGCGCGGTTGGCACGGTGATGGCCGTGTCGTTGACGACAAAGAATTCGCGGTATTGCTCGCGGTTGTAAAAGAAGAAGGTCTTGTCCTTGCCGTTGTAGATCTTGGGAATCCGTACGGGCCCGCCAAGATTGAATCCCCAATCGTTGCGGCGGATGCGCGGCAGCGTGTTCACATAGGGCGTGGAGGCGTTGAAAGCCTCGTTCGCCAGATAGTCGTAGCCGTTTCCGTGGTATTGATTCGTGCCCGATCTCAGCGTGACGTTGAAGAGTCCGCCGCCCACTTGTCCGAATTCCGCGGAGTAATTGCTGGTCTGGAGGGCCATTTCCTGGGTGGCGTCCACGCTGGCGGAAACGCCGGCTTGGACGGCGTTGATCTGGTTAGTGGCGTCCATGCCGTCGATCTGGGTGCGCTGAGTTCCAGTCGGCGCGCCGTTCACGCGAGCTCCGATGGTGAATCCGGAATTAGAGTACGTGCCGGGAACCAGCGGAAGCTCCGACATGTAAAACCGCATGCCCTGGCTGGAAGAGAAGCTGCCGCCGATGCCGAGTATTCCCAAATCGATGACGCGCTGAGCCTCGATGGTATGGCTCAGCTCACCGCTTTCGGTCTTCAGAAGCGATGACTGTTCTGTCACGGTGACCGACTCCGTCGCCGCGCCGACTTCCAGCGTCACGTCGACGCGAACCGTCTGCGCGACCGCGACTGCAATATTCTGCCGCACGTATTTCTTAAAGCCGGCCACCGAGACCGATACCTCATAGTTGCCCGCCGGCAGTTGCACCAGCGTATAGTTCCCGGTGGTGGAAGTCGCGGCCTGATACAGAACTCCCGTTTCCGTGTTTTTGGCTTCGATCGGCGCATTGGCTACCACTGCGCCCGCCGGATCGGCCACTTCACCCGTAATAGTGCCCCGGTCGCTTTGGCCGAAGGCGGCCACCGACGCAACTAGACATAAGACTACAGCTACGACTTTCATTGTTAGAGTCCTCCGTTTTGGACTAAACCCCCAGATCCAGACGATTTTATGGCAGGCGCCGGGATCTGTCAAGCACTATTTTGACCGGTTGACAGGTAAAGTTTTGAGTCGCGATTCCTAGTCCGCTTCGCCGGTCAGCCGTTTACGAATGCTTTTGATACCATGTTCCGCAGCGATGCCGATTTACGATTACCAATGCCGCGCTTGCGGCAATGAATTCGAGCTGCTGGTGCTCAAGGGCGGCGTGGCGGCATGTCCAGCATGCCAAAGCCAGGATCTCGAGCAGTTGCTGTCGGGCTTTGCGGTGAGCACGGAAGCGATGACGCGAGCGCGTGTCAAAGCCGCGCGCCGCCAATACACCACGAGCTCCAACTATAAAGACAAGAAGATCGCTGAAGCGGACGAGGTTCGGGAGCATTCGCCGCAATATTTCAGCGAGAAGAAGAAGTGAGAGATTTGTGAAGCGCTCTCCGGCATGGTTCGCGTTCGCTACTTTGGTTGCGCTGGATGCGCTGCTTTTTGCTCAACAGCCGCCGGCGGATCTCATCCTCACCAACGGGAAAATCGTCACAGTCGATGAGCGATTCTCCATCGCGCAAGCGGTGGCGATTCGCGGCGATCGTATTTTGGCCGTGGGCGCGAATCAGGAAATCGCGCGGCTCGCTGGGCCGAACACTCGGCGCATCGACCTTGGCGGCCGAACCGCCATTCCCGGGCTCATCGATAATCACATCCATCTTTTGCGCGCCGCCTCCACCTGGCTGCGCGAGCTTCGTTTCGATGGCGTGGAGTCGCGCAAGCAAGCCGTAGAAATGCTGCGCGCCCGCGTAAAGGCCGCGGCTCCGGGCGAATGGATCTACAACATAGGCGGCTGGGCACATCAGCAGTTCGCCGACGATCCCCGGCCGTTCACCCGCGAAGAGCTGGACCAGATCGCGCCGGATCACCCCCTCGCGTTGCAGGAGTCCTACTATCAGGTTTTCTTGAATAGCCGCGCGTTGCAGGTGCTGGGGATTGAGGCGAACAAGCCCGACCCGCCGGAGTTCGTCAAAGGCTCGATTCAGCGCGACGGCGCGGGAAAGCCCACGGGCGTTGTGCAAGGCGATATCGCGGCGACGCGTCCCGTGGCCAACAAGCTGCCGCGGGTCGCGCCGAACCAGCTTGAGGCGAGCACTCAGGCGCTTTTCCAGAATATGAATCGCGTGGGCCTCACCTCGTTCGGCGTGCCCGGCTGCGACAACGAAGTCCTCGCGATTCTTAGAAACTGGAAGGCTCAGAACAATCTCCCGGCGCGCGTGTTCTGCATCAACGGAGCCGCCGCCGCAACTCCCGAGCAGGCGGACAGGGCCATCCAGCAGATCGCCGGCATGAAACTATTCCAAGGCGACAACTACATCGACGACATTTACTTCGGCGAAAGCGTCTACTCGCCGCTCCACGATCCGATGTTCGCTCTGAAATCCAACCCGAAGCCGGACCAACTCGAGCAGTGGAGACGCATGGCTCTGGCAATAGCCAAAGCCGGTCTGCCCTTGCATGTGCACGCGGAGCTTCACGACACGATCGATGCCTTTCTGGATCAGGTCGAGGAGATCAACAGAGAGCATCCGATCAAAAACCTGCGCTGGACGTTCGCGCATATGAACCAGGTGAACGCAGCGCAAATCGAGCGCATGAAGAAGCTCGGCATGTATGCCGCGGTGCATCCCTGGGCAGTTATCAACGGCGCGATCATGCACAAAGGATTTGAAGACGGTGCGTACGACATGCCTCCGCTTGCCACGCTTCAGAACAGCGGCATCATGTGGGGCTTAGGGACAGATGGAACCGCGGCGAATCAGTACTTGCCGTTCACGACGCTCTATTTCGCCGTCACGGGGAAGATGGCCGGCGGCGCGAAGGTCTTGCGTCAAACCATCAGCCGCGAAGATGCGCTGATCGCCCACACGCGCAAAAACGCCTTCTTCGTCTTTCAGGAAGACAATCTGGGGTCGATCCAGCCGGGGAAGCTGGCGGACTTGCTGGTGCTCGACCGCGACTATCTGACTGTGCCCGCGGATCAGATCAAAGACGTCAAGCCCGTCGTGACGATGGTGGGCGGCAGGGTGGTGTGGGGCAAGCTGTAGGCGGTCAAGGTCTATTCCTCAGAAGATCAGCGGCGACGACTATTGCCCTTGCTGCAGCGGCAAAAAGTTGGAGAAGTGCCGCCGCGCCGCCCTAGCAAGTGCGGGAGCATGAAGAAAGTCTCCCTTATCACCGACGGCTCTTGCCTCGGCAATCCCGGGCCAGGGGGCTGGGCCTGTCTGCTTCGGTTCGCTGACGTAAAGAAGGAGTGCTTCGGATTCGATCCGCGCACCACCAACAACCGAATGGAGCTGATGTCGCCGATTCAGGGCCTGCTTGCGCTCAAAGAGCCGTGCGAGGTGGAGATCACTACCGACTCCGAGTACGTACTCTACGGGATAACGAAATGGACCGCCAACTGGAGGCGGAGGCATTGGTGGCGGAAAAATGAGCCGGTGCGCAACGCCGATCTCTGGATGGAACTCGATGAGTTGGCCGCGCTGCACAAGACCACCTGGGTATGGACCCGGGGGCACGCCGGCCATGAAGACAACACCCGGTGTGACTGGTTGGCGCAAAACGCGGCAACCACTCAGCGAAGTTGTTGGGAGGATGGCGGGCCGCAACGCACCTGTGCGCCTGGGCCTGTCTGCGGATTACGTGCCGCCCAACCGCAAGGTAGCCTTTTCGATGATGTAGACGCAGACGGTGACCAGGACGGTGAGGAGGCGCTCCAGACGTTCGGCTGACGCATCACTTCGCCCAAATCGGTTAAGCGCCCCGCGATTATCGCCTGCGCCGTTCGTCCGCGGGGAACTAACGCGGGGCGGATGGAATAGCGGCCATATGATCGGGCCCGCCCCATTTCACAGGCGCGTCGTGCTTATCGCGCGGTCGTACGGAGCTTATAGACCGCCGGAATCAGCGACTAAGGCCCCGGGATCTCTTTACGCCGCCACTTTTTGGCCGATGCTCTCTCAGAATCTCTTCCGCGCGCTCCGACACATCTCGCTCGCCGCTGTCGAATTCTCCGGCGCCCGGGATGGATCGGCGTTTTTGCCGTTGTGTAGACGTCGCCATCGCATCGCGGATCACTCGTGATCTATTCTTCATCCCAGCCCCTCCATGTCCGCCAGCGGCGCTTCTGCGGGAAGGCGCGGATCAACAGCATCCCGGCGACGAATCCGCCCACGTGAGCGAACCATGCCACGCCGCCGCCGGTGTAGTCCGTTTGAGCCAGCGACCCGAGGCCACTTAAGAACTGCATCCCGAACCAGAACAGCAATAGCAGCGCCGAGGGGATGTCGATGGTGGTGACAAAGAAAACGATAAAAACCAGAGTCACGATGCGGGCGCGCGGAAACTTGACCAGATACGCGCCCATCACTCCCGCGATGGCGCCGCTTGCGCCGATGGTCGGCACGGGCGAATAAAAGTTGGTAACCACTTGAATCAGAGCCGCGGCAAGTCCACAGAGCAGGTAGAACACAAGAAATCGCCCCCCGCCGATGAGATCCTCCACATTGCGCCCGAACACCCACAGAAACAGCATGTTTCCGAGAATGTGCATCCAGCCGCCGTGAAGGAACATGGAAGTGATTAACGCTTCCAAATGCAAACGGTCGGGAACGATGCCCCACTGCTCCACGAACCTGTTCAGCTCGTAGCTAGGAAGGCTGAGCTGATAGAAAAACACGGCCAGGTTTATAGCGATCAGAGAAGCGGTGACCTTCGCCGCCGAGTAAACGGGCTCGGTTGATTTGAGAGGAATCATGCGCCGCGGCCCACTGCCGCGAAATCGGGGTTGGACCTTCTCTTGATGCCGGAGGTTTGGATCATCAGCGCTCGAGCCTCCCGCTCTGAAGCGATGCCGCCTCGCGCGCCGAGGCGCGTGCAGTTGAGCGCGGCCATGGCGTTAGAGAACTCCAAGGTCTCGCGCAAGTCCATGCCCGCAAGCACAGCATAACAAAACGCCCCGTGAAACACGTCTCCTGCGCCGGTGGTGTCCGCGCACTGCACGACAAATCCCGGCGAATAGAAAAACTTCCCCTCGGCGCGAGCCAAAGCGCCATCTGCGCCCAAAGTCATTGCCGCGACGAGCATACCGTACTCGGTTTGAATTTTTTCCAGAGCGCGGAACGGATCAGCTTCGCCGGTCCATTTTTCAGGAAATTCCGTGCTCGAAACTAGGAAATCCGTCAGCGCCAGCACTTCGCCGAAGCCCGGATAAATCGTATCCACGTCGACCGATACGGGAATGCCGTGCTCATGCGCGATTTTCGCGGCTCTTGCCACTGCCGGAGTATCGTGACCATCTACATGCAGCAGCCTCGCACCGGCGATCTTTTCCGGAGTAATCCGCGCCGGATTGATCTGCAAGCAATCGTCGTGGCGCCATAAAATCGTGCGTTCGCCCGTGGATTGATCGATGACAATGTAGGCTCGTTGGTTGGGACAATTGGCATGGATCTCCACGTCTTCCACGTCCATGCTTTCGGCGTGCAGGCTCGCCATCTGAATCCGCCCCGCCTCATCGTCCCCCACCGCGCCAATGTACTTCGCGCGAAGTCCCAGCCGCGAGCAAACCGCCATCGCGCTGGCCACCTGGCCGCCTGGACTCACCACTTCTTGTTTGAACGCAACTTTGCCGCCGTAAGGCGGGAAGTGAGGAACCACCAGAAGCGTGTCTGTGGCGTTCAATCCGACGCCCACCACGTCGAACCGGACCGATGGATTCACTGAACGAAGCTCAGAATGGCTCGCGCGAGCGGAGAATCGTCCATGGCGGCGCTGACAATCTCGCTAATGTGGCTTTCGCCGGGAAGATAGAGGAGCTGCGCGGGATCGAAAGTTTTTTTCAGAGCCGCTTCAAAGTCGCGAGCCTGCTTAGGCAGACCCCAATAATCCCATTGGCAATACGTGATGAGAAAGGGCGGCGCCGATGAATGGACGAACTCGAGCGGCGACGCTTGGCGTTTGTCTCCGTCGAATAGGAAGGCGGGAGTATCGGTCACGTCGTAAACCCCGCTCATGCTAATCACGCCCCGGATCGCGCTCGAAGAGATGCTGTATTTTTCCAGGTACCGGCCGTCCAACGCCAACAGCGACGCCAAATGCCCGCCCGCCGAATGGCCGCTCACGTAAACGCGGTTTGCGTCTCCGCCAATTTGTCCGGCATTGTGATAAACCCAGGCAAATGCCGCCGCGACATCCTCAATCTGAGCCGGATGCGGGTGGTCGGGCATGAGCCGGTAACTGGGAATCGCGACCGCGATTCCTTCCCGAGCAAAGCGGTTGCCCAGCGCCGCATAAAGCGAGCGGTCTCCGCTGTGCCACGACCCTCCATGAACGAACAGGAGAATCGGGAAATGGGTCCGGCCTTTGGGCAAGTACAGATCCAGCTTGTGTTTTTCCTCAGCGTCATCTGTGTACGCGATGCCCCGGCGCGCCTCGACGTTGGACGGAGTGTCCGCCGACGGCAGGCGAAGGTTCAGCGCGCCGCGCACATAGATTGGGTTGGAAATAATCCACGGCAGATCCTTGCTCTCCTTAGGGCTGCCGCCGTTCTCCTTGCCGCCGCCAACGGAAAGCCAGGCCTCCAGCCGGTAAGCGCCTTCCTCTTTCACTTGGTAGGCGAATTTCGAGTCCTCGGCTTGCGCCACCACTGCTCCGTCTCGAATCACCTTGATTTTCGCCGCGACCGGCAAAAATGCCTGGAGCCGGGTTTGGCCCGCCAGCAATCCGGTAGGAACGGTGTCGCCCATATCGAAAACTCCGAGGTTGTTTGCCGCGGCGAACGTGAATCCGGTCGGATCGCAGAGCCAGTCATGGGCAACGTAGGCGTGCCCGGCGGCGAGCGAGGTGCGCGCGTCTTTTTCCGTTAGCTCCCGGGCGAGGATGTGGACGCTCGTGGCGCGAAAGGCGGCGGCCAGAACATCCACCTTATCGTCCGCGGTATCGCTGTATGCGATTCCCACCGAATCGTCCGCCGTTGTGGCGTCATCCCATTTCGCGATCAGGCCGGCATCTTGGCCGATTTCCGCGCCGAGCGCCTCGCCGGGATAGTGGCGGAAGCGGGCGCGCAGTTTGCGCCACTCCTCCTCCGTCGCCGCTGGAGGACGGGAAATCTCCATCCCTGGAAAGCCGGCGCCGGGTAGTGAAAGCAACATCGGCCCGTTGACTGGGTGCGCGTCGCTCTCGCCTGCGAAAACGATCTGAGCCCTTGCTTCTTCGGCCGCCTTCAGGAGATTTAGACGCGGCGCCCGCGAATGGGTCAAAACTGCGCGAAAATCGCGATAAATGCCATAAGCGGGCAAATTCGCCCGCCGCTTCATCCATTCGACGCGCTGACCGTGCAGCGTTTCAAGTTGCGATTCGCTCAGCCGGCCAGACGGTTCGGCCCCGATCAGCGCGAAGTCTAGCGCGAAACAGAAGAATACGAGAAAGGCCCCTGCGCCCCGCACTCTCCGATTCTAGCGTCTGGCCTGCCGGTTTGTTGGTCGGGACCCGACGGGCATCATTGCAATCGTGCGTACTCCGCCTTGGCTTGCATCAGCAGAGGTATATCCGGGTCTGCATCCTTCCAAAGCGTCAGGAATTTCTGGTAAGTCGATCTCGCCTCGGTTTTAACTCCCAAAGTCGCGAAAATGCGTCCCAATTTGTAAGTGCTCATTACCCGAATTGGATCGGCAAAAACGACTCCAGGGTGACCAAGGACCTTCCGGAACTCACCAGCCGCCTCGTCGTAGCGCTGCGCCGCGAAATAAGCCTCCCCGCGGACGTATGGCGAATAGAGGCTTCCAAATGAGCCGAACCAACTGCACGTGTAGGCTACATCGTATGGCTCGGCCTCTTTGAGAAGCTCAATCGCCTCAGAGGACGCACCAGCGTCCAGTGACAGCATCGCGCGTATCACCGGGAGGTAAGTGAATCTAACGCAGGTGTCCTCGGGGAAGCGCTTGTTCAGGTCGTCCGCTAGAACGCGTGACTTCACCGAGTCTCCGGCGGCGGCGAGCGCAAAAGCGGCGCCATACTCGACATCGCGGTTCTTTGAGAGTTCCAGCGCTGCCTGTGCTCTTCGCTTCGCCTCGGATGCATTACCGAACAATGCCTCCCGGACTGCCGTCCCAGCCTCAAACATAGCGGCCCTTTCCGGCTGGTGCGCCTGCGCCGCCAGGTCCTTAGCCCGGCGCGTAACCGTCCTGGCTTGTTGCAAGTGACCTTCGTAGGCCAAAACAAATGCTTGTATATTCGTGATCCAGTCCGCTCCTCCAGGGCTGTTCCTCGCCCGAGCCGCCGCGCGTTCCATTCCCGCTTGATCGCCGTTATAAAAGGCGAGGACATAGGGCAGTATCAAAAGGTCCGGAACCAGTAGTTTGCGTTCCGAGGCCTGCTGTACCGTCCTTTCGGCGTCTGCGTAACGTTCCATTGCGAGATATGTCCAGGCCAGATTGACGGGCCCGGGAGCCCAACTGGGGTTGATCTCAATCGCTCGCTTGCAGACCTCGAGGGATTTTTGAAAGTTTCCGGCGGTCTGGTAGACGACTGACGATAATCCCAACGCGTCCAGTTCCCGCGGATAGGTTTTCTGCCATAATTCCCCAGTCCGTTGCGCCTCTTCCAGATTGCCCGTTACCTGCACATGGTAAGAGAGGGTGATAAAGAACCGTTCCGGGTCGCTGGCGCGCTCCCTTAACTCGTAGGCCCTGCGGATGCTGTCGGCTGCGAGGTCCGGCTCCCATAGGTCGCCGTATGTACGTCCCAACATGGCATATGCCATCGCGAACTTGGGATCGAGTTGAATCGCGCGTTGCAGGAGAGGCACCGCTCCTTCATTGTTCTCGGAAAGCCCCATCCTCACGGCGGCTGTATAGAGCTTCCAGGCCTCGAATGAGGCCGTGGTGGCTTCGATGAGACCGTTCTTATGCTCTTTGACGCTGGCCAGCGATTCGCCGGCTTTGCTTCTGAACTTACTTGCGACTTGATCGAGGGCATTTAGGACGTCCTCTTTCTTCTCGGCCTGAACCTGTTGTTCGTCAAGCACCTCGCCGGTGCTGCAATTACTGGCGCTCAAGCCCAGCACATACTTGCTTCCCAACCTGGAGATCGCCCCCCGCACCACCGCGGCGCTGAACGTTCGCTCGCATACCTCGCGCGCCACCTCGGCGCTTAGCGGCGAATCCGGAGGCCGGCCCATCAGACGAAGCGTTCCCTGAATCTGCTGATCCGGGACGACGCTCAGGAATGGGGACTCGCCAAGTTCTACCGCCAGCCCTTGCCGGAGAGTCTGGTCGAAGTCGGCATCGCCGGTATTGTTGGCGAAGTCTGCGAGAACAATAGTATCTTTGTCCGTGAGTTTGGGCGCACGGTGGAAAAAGAGGTAACCCGCGATGCCCAATCCGGCTATTGCGGCTGCAGCGATCAGGGCGTTCCTCCGGCGTCTCGAAACTCCCGTTCCGTGCTGCGCGCCGGTGGTGAGCCGCGCGGGTTCTATGTCCTGCTTCAGCCGCTTGAGATCGGATCGAATTTCGGAGGCGTGCTGGTAACGCAAGTCGCGATCTTTTTCGAGGCATTTGCCGATGATGCGCTCTATTTCCGCGGGCAAGCTTGCGTTCAGTTGAAGAGTAGGGACTGGAGGGTGGTTCAGAATGGAATCAAACACACTCGCTTGCGTTGCGCCTTCAAATGGCAGCTTGCCGGTTGCCATTTCATAGAGAACAACGCCGAAGGAGAACAAGTCTGTGCGCGGGTCTAAGCGCTCGCCACGGATTTGCTCTGGCGACATGTGCGACACCGTTCCGACGACCACGCCTGTCGCAGTCAGTTGATCCTGTATCGTGCGGGTCGGTAATGACGTCACATCCATGTTCGACGGATCGTCGGCAGACCCGACCTTCGCCAATCCAAAATCGAGAATCTTGGCGTGCCCGCGCGAGGAAACGAATAGGTTCGCGGGCTTGACGTCACGATGAGTAATCCCGGCGGAATGCGCTGCATCCAAGCCGTCGGTGATTTCGATCGCGAGAGTGAGCAACGTATCGATGGGGAGAGGACGCCCCCGGTTTGGTTCAGAATGAATACGATTCTTTAACGTAGTTCCATCAAGGAACTCCATGACGATGAACGAGCGGCCCTCGTGCCGCTCGATCTCGTATATCGTGCAAATGTTGGGATGATTCAGGGACGAGGCTGCGCGCGCCTCCCGGCGAAACCGCTCGATCGCTTGTGGATCTCGGGCCAATTCTTCGGGTAAGAACTTCAGGGCCACCGAGCGGCCCAATTCAACGTCCTGGGCTTTGTAGACCACGCCCATGCCGCCGCCGCCGAGTTTTCCTAGCACGCGGTAATGAGATACGACGGCGCCCCTGCGGAACTCGCCGTTCTCCTGGCTATCGTCACTTTGATCGGGAACGCCAACTTGGGGCGCCATTTCGAGTACGGGCTTGTCGAGAAACCCTTCCGACTTCTGCTCCCACGTCAGCAGGGAGCGTGCTTCACGCTCCAACCGTTCGTCGCCGGCGCACGCTTCTTTTAGAAAGTCGTCGCGCTCCTCTGGCGGCCGCTGCAATGCTAGGTGCAGCAGTTTATCAAGTTGTTTCCACCGTTCCGGATCCATCGCCCGTTCCGCCGCCGAGTTCGCGATAAAGCCAGAACTTGGCGATACTCCAATCGCGCCTAACCGTGGCTGGCGAGACTTTGAGGACTTCGGCCGTCTCCTCAACACTGAGTCCGCCAAAAAAACGCATTTCGATGATTTGCACCTTGCGAGGATCGAGCCGGGCCAGTGCGTTCAAGGCATCGTCCAGCGCTACCAGATCGCCCGTTCGATCACCACCCATGTCCGCCACTTCTAGCGCGACCTGCTGAAAACCGGCTCCACGTTTTATATTGTGGCTGCGGGCGTGATCGACGAGAATACGCCTCATCACTTGGGCCGCAACGGCAAAAAAATGGGCTCGATCCTGCCACTGCATGCGCTTGTAATCCACCAGACGCAGGTAGGCTTCGTTCACCAGGGCGCTGGTTTGGAGCGCATGGCCCGGGCGCTCGCGCTCCATATAATAGTGCGCCAGGCGGCGGAGCTCTTGATAAACGATGGGCGTCAGGTCGTTGAGTGCGTTCTGGTCTCCATCGCTCCACGCGCGGAGCAGCCTGCTTATCTCGTTTGTGTCCACCTCGCCAGGCGTTGCCGGGTTGTGCATCTGTATCGCGTGATTATACCGCCGCTCCGCTCGCAATAATTTCTTGGCGGGGGCGCTAGCAAATCCTGTCGGATTCTCCGCCTATTTGGGGTGGAGGAAACAAATGAAAACGATCCTGACTTCGATTGCCGCGGGCAGCTTGCTCGCGGCGCTTGCCGTGGCACAGCCGCAGCCGCGCTATACGGTCATCGATCTCGGCGCCCAGGGTGGCGCGTATAGCTTCGGCTTTGGCATCAACACCGCGGGTGATGTTGCCGGCGCCGCTGCGACACCCGCCCAGACGGATGGCTTCGCCGCAACCGCCGCCCTATGGAGCAAGAAGAAAGACAACATGGCTTTAACCACGCTGGGCGTCTTGGGTCCACCACTGTTTGCTGCCTGTCCAACGTGCAACAGCGCTGCGGCGGGAGTGAGTGCGAGCGGCGAGGTAGCAATTGATTCAGAGATTGAGGCGCTGGATCCGCATGGCGAAGATTTTGGTCAGTTCGACCCACCCAATCCGACTCACCGTGTGACCCGGGGGTCCATTTGGAGGAACGGGGTAATGACAGCACTTCCCAACCTGCCGGGCGGCAATAACGCTAATGTTTTTTGGATCAATAATCTAGGACAGATCAGCGGGGTTGCGGAGAATGGCATTATCGATCCGAGCTGCTCAAACGTGACGCCGTTTCAGGTTCAGCGCTTTCAACCTGTAATCTGGGGACCAAACGGCGAAATCCAGAGAGTACTCTCTCCTCTCGTATCCAAGGGCGTGACCGACACCGCCGCATACGCCTTCACCATCAACGACACGGGCGAGGTTGTCGGCGCGTCGGGTTTGTGTTCGACCATCGGTCTGCCCCCCGCCGCCATCAACAACACCATTGCCACGCACGCTGTGCTGTGGGAAAGGGATGGCCCCGCCCACGACCTCGGGAGTCTGGGTGGCGCAGCGAACATTGCCAGTAGCATCAATAACCGGGGTGAAGTGGTTGGGACCGCGAAATCGCCCAAAGACGGCACGATTCACGCGTTCCTCTGGACCAGGCACACTGGCATGCTGGATTACGGCGCGTTTCCTGGGGCCGTAGCGACCGTGCCTGGGTGCTGCCACACCATCAACGATCGGGGCGAGATTGTTGGCTTTAGCATAGAGCCAAGTAATCCGTACTTTGGGCGCGCCCTTATATGGCAAGGCGCACAGCCGAAAGACCTCAACGAATTAGTCCGCGATGCCGGACCGTTTGTGCACCTGACCGGCGCTTTCTCGATCAACGATTCCGGAGAGATCGTCTGCCAGGGCGTCACCAACAGCGGCGAGCTACACGCCTGCCTGGCAGTCCCGAATGACGGCGCGACGGCCAACGAGAGCGTTTCACCCGCCGCATGGCAACAAGGCGATCGTGCGCCTTTCTCCGAGAATGCCCGTCGCCGTCGACTCGGGATTCCCTGGCGCTACTGACCTTCGCAGAACGCAGTGACAATCGTGACCTTTCGTGGGGCAGGATGCCACCCTGCCCCACATCCGCGGGACGGCTCGATCACCAACGCGTTCTCCATTCCACTCCCACCACTGCCGCGCGGCCCGGCATGTCCACGCCAACGATTTCCTGATAGCTGGCATTGGTGAGATTCGTGAACTGCGCAAATGGCGTCCAACGCCCACGGCGCTCGGCCACGGAGAGGTCCCAGAGAGGATAAGGATTGCGCCCTACCCGCTGGAGGACGCCCAGCCGCGAGCGGGCGAGGAAGCCATGCGGCAATGACGCCTGCCAGGACAGACTCGCATTATTCGACGGGTAGTTAAATGTGTATTTCGTTTGCAATCCACTGAGCGAATCCTGCTGGCCCGTCAGGCCCGTATAGGCAATCTCGATCAATTGCGTCTTGGCCGCGCGAAGCGCCAGCATCGCTTCTACGCCGGTGAAGTTAAGCCGGTCGATATTCTCCGCTTGCCAGATGCCAGTCGGCGAGGAGCGAACATAGTCGATGCCATTGCGGAGGCGGCGCTCGAAAAAGCCTGCTTCGAAGCGCACGCGGCCGCCCGCGTTCCACTCGATGGCGCCGTCGTAGCTCCAGGCAGTCTCGGGTTTCAAGAACGGCGATCCTACATTCGCGGGGTCGGCGTAGTATAAATCCGTGTAGCTGGGCAAACGGAAAGCCCGACTAGCGGACGCGCGCAGCTTCCATCGGCTCGAAAGCCACATTCCGGCGCTGGCCGTCGGATTGAACTGACGGGCTCCGCCGCGAAAGATCTCCTCCCGGGCGCCGAGCGTAAATGAATACCTTCGCAGAGCGCGAGCTTCAAGAGCAAGGTAAGCCGAGCCGCGATTGCGCTGGTGATGGCCCAGATTATTGCTGTCGATCTCGTCGCGGTAGGCCTCACCGCCGTAACTTAAAGTGATGTTGGAAGCGAGCGAATCGCGCCGCCGCAGCGCGGCTTCGTAGTTTTCGGTGTAGTGATGATTGGTGTAGATCTGCGGCTGATCGCGAAATAGTACGAACAGGTCGGTATGGCGGCGGTAGGCAAACGAAGCCTCGGTCTTCTTTCCGATGCTTTGGCGCAGCGCGGCGAACCACCCTTTAGGACGCTCCCAGGAAGGATAATTGCCGTAGAACTGATTGGCGCCATAGGGCCTGTCGTTCAAAGCCAGAATGACGTCCGTGGTCCCGAGCCCGGATTGTATGTGCGTCAGCGACGCAAACGAGAGGTTGCGGTAGTCGCGGTCGAATGCGAAACCGCTCGAGAAGTCGCGTGAAAACGATAACTCCTCCGTGACGTTCTTCCACATGCTAGCGAGCGAAGCGCTCTGTTGATTGACGCCGAAATTCCCCACGGAAGTCCGCAAGCGCAGCTCGCTTGATTCCGGCGCCTGCGTCAGGACATTCACCACGCCGCCCACAGCATCGGCTCCATAGATCGCTGAACTCGCGCCCTTGAGAATCTCTACTCGCGAGAGCGCGTCGGGAGGCAGGGGAACGTCGAAATTGAAATGAGCCGTCTGCGAATCGTTCATTCGGATTCCGTTGAGCAACACCAGCGTCTGGCCGAAATCGCTGCCGCGGATGGAGAGATCGGTCTGAAGGCCATTCGGCGCGCGGGCGTGAACGTCCAGCGATGGATCGAGCCGTAGATAGTCGAAGAAGGTGTTGGAGAGAGTCTTCGCGTCGTCATCCAGCTCGATAGAGCGGACGGCGCGGTTGGTCTCGTCCAGCGGCGCGGGTTCGTAAACGCCGGTGACGACCACTATATCGGCGCGGTCGGGAACAGTTGGAGTCTGGGCCGCGGCGCTGAAGCCGAAGCACAGGAGGATTAGAAGTCTCTTTGGTAGGTTGCGCAAAGGATATTCTACGGCGCCCGCTCGTTTAAAATAGTGGTTTCATGCGACTCTCCGTAATTTTCGCCGGCTTGGTTTGCGCGATTCCCGTTGCGCTTGCCCAGAAGCAACCTTTTGACCCCGCGGCCATGATGCGGATTGCGCGGATCTCCGAGCCGATTCTTTCTCCCAACGGGCGTCAGGTCGCCTTCACCGTACAGACCCCGGATCTCGACAAGAACACAAAGCCGCAGCAAATTTACGTTGTCCCGGCCGATGGTGGAACGCCCCGCCAGATTACGCAAGAAGGCACCCAGAACGAGCGCCCCCGCTGGTCCCCCGATTCACGCCAGATCTATTTCATTTCCAATCGCGGCGGATCGT
>DASQJB010000152.1:0-22538 GCA_035631295.1 Bryobacteraceae bacterium
TGTATACGGACTGGAAAAACGTGTACCTGCGCGAACCCACGGACAAGGAGCAGTTGCACGGGAAAGTGCCGGCGACGCAGTTTGGGCGGATGCGCCCGAAGCTGGATATTGGAATCATCGCGGCGAATTCGGCGCAAGCCAAAGGGAGAGTGGAGCGGGGCAACGGCACGCACCAGGACCGGCTGATCCAGAAGATGGGGCGCCAGAAGATCCGCACGCACGAGGCGGCCAAACCGGTTTCTGCAGGAAGAATATTCAGCCGATCACAACGCTCGTTTTGCGCGGGGGCCAGCGGAACCGCAGGACTATCATCGCAGGGCGCCGAAGGTGCGGGAGTGGGAGCAGGTGTTTCGTTTGGAGACCGAGCGCATTTCCAACGACTGGGTAATGCGGTATGAGAATCGCTATTTTCAAATGGAGCGCAGCAGCGATTATCCGCCGCGGCAGGCGAAGGTGAGGGTGTGCGAGTGGGGAGACGAGCGGATCGAGATTCGGTATCAGGGAAAGGCGCGGCCGCATCGGGAGGTCGAAGCGCCGCAGGCGAAGCCACCCGCTCCCATCCGGGTGGGGGAGAAGCGACCGGCTCATCGATCCCCGTGGAAACCGCCGGCGAGCCACCCATGACGCAGGGCGGGCGCGCGGCGGCGATGCGGCGGGCCACTGCCTCCGCTACGCCCTAAACGCTCGGCCTAGCGGCCTCGCAGGGCTCCGCTCCGGCAGCGGCCCGCCGCGTGGGAGGAACGGGTCTCAAAAGGAAGAGGGGAAACGACGGCTACGAGGAAAAGGGGACACTTTTAACGAGTTAAGGAAGGGGACATTTTAACGAGGGTTGACATTCTTCGCCGCACCCGTTGACGAGCGGGTTAAGGCTGAGTAGGATATTTCAAGACAGCGAGCCGTGGTATATCCCCGGCTGGGTGCATGAGAGGAGGAAGTGCGAGATGAATCGCCGATCTCTAGTCGCGACGCTCACGATAGCTCTTGGTTTTGTAAGTTTGCAGGCATTAGGCCAAGGGCCTCAAACGCCTCGGCCGAATGCAGATCCTTATGCCAATAACCCGGATGCAGGAAAGACGCAGTTCCCTTTGGCGGCGCCCGCCGGAAAGGACTCAGGAGCGATTTCCATAGCACCTCCTGGCGCCGTGAACCAGGGAACGCTCGATCTGGCGAAATGGAAATACGGGCCTGCGTTCGACCCACCACCGAACTCCAAGATATGGAACCCGGTGATGATCAAGATGATGAAGGGCGAAAAAGTAACTGGCGGCACCTTATTCAGTACCGACAGCCCAGAAACATATTGCGCAATGGCCAATGCCGGCTATGACTTCATCTGGACCGAGATGCAGCACGACTCGCGTGATTGGGGAGCTGTTGCCCGCATGTGGAGGGCCTGCCCGCACGCCAAGGCGGTCCCCGGCGTCCGTGTTGCCTACACCGATGAGCGCGAAATCCAACATGCGATGGATGCTGGCGCACTGGTGATCGTGATTCCGACTGTCCGGTCAGTGGAAGAAGGAAAAGCCGCGAGAGACTGGACCATGTTTCCGCCGCTTGGGAAGCGTAGCCAGGGTGGCGGCCAGGCCTTTGACCCTGATGTGTGGGGCAGTGTGCCAGGCGGATATCGCAACACGATCAACGACAACGTGGTGCTAATCGAGATGATCGAGACACTCGACGGTGCGGCGGCTGCACGCGAAATCGCGGCGATTCCGGGGGTGACCGCAATCTTCGCGGCCAGCGGAGATCTGGGCAACTTCTCCGGCTACCGGCAGGGCACACCAGACTACGAGCGGCTCATCAACATAGTGCACGACGCGGCGATTGGCGCGGGTAAGCGTCTGTGCGGCCCGTTCGCGTGGCGCGATCGGCCCGATTTCACCTGTTTCCAAAATGGGAGTGAGACGGCTGCCATTGCGCGGGGCGTCGCCGCCGAGCTGGGACCGCTGAAGGATACGCAAGGCAAGCCTGAAGTCGGGCCATACGCTACTAAGAAGCAGTAAAAGCTATACCGTAGAGACTCGGGACGGGGTCTCTGGTGCAAACCGGTCTTAGTCGCGCACTAGCGGAACCCTCCTGGGGAAGAGCAAGGGAGCGTGCCTGCTTGCCAGGAAGAGGACCGAATCCGTCGCCGGTCCGCTCAGCGCGAGCCCTACCTGCAAAGCCAACCTAAACCGTCCCAGTCCCCTGTTCTTCGGGCTTCACGCGGCTCGACGTTCGTAACGATGATGGAGTCCGCCCAGCTCTGGATGGCGACGATCCGACCAGCTTTGCGTGCTTGGCCGGGGCGTGAATGAACGAGCCCGGGGTGAGGCACCCATACAAAACCCGAGCAGCTTTAGCCCACGATCTGCGGGATCAGTTCGCCGGCGACGTCAGTCAGTCGCATGTTCCGGCCGTTATAGAAATATGTCAGCCGTTTGTGGTCTAGTCCCAACAGGAAAAGAAGCGTCGCGTGCAGATCGTGTGCGCTGATAACTTGCTGTTCGGCCTTCCACCCGAACTCGTCCGACGCACCGATGGTCTGCCCGCCCCTGATTCCAGCGCCCGCCATCCAAACCGTCATCGCTCCCGGATTGTGGTCTCGTCCCACGCCTTTTTGCGAAAGGGGCATGCGGCCAAATTCGGAATGCCAGTAGACCAGCGTTTCATTCAGCAGCCCGCGCCGCTTCAAATCCGTGATGAGTCCGGCGATAGGCTGATCGACTTCCGCCGCGTGGCGCCCGTGATTTTCCACGATGCTATTATGCGCATCCCACGTGTCCACGTTCTGGTTCACCACTGCTCCGTTCCAAAGCTGAACCATGCGTACGCCCCGTTCCACCAGCCTTCGCGCCATCACGCACTGGCGCCCAAACGGCTCGCTGATTTTGTTATCGAGCCCGTAGAGGCGCTTGGTTTCGTCGCTCTCCGAATCGATATCGATGGCCTCCGGCGCGCAGCCCTGCATCCGGAACGCCAGTTCGTATGAGCTGATGCGCGCTGTCAGTTCGCTGATACCCGGATGCGCCTCAACATAGTTCTGATTCATACGTGCCAATTGATCCAGTTCCGCGCGCTGCTGCTCCGGACTCAACGATCCGGACGGCGGATGCAAGTCCAAAATCGGATCGCCCGAGGCGCGGAACATCGTGCCCTGGTAAGCGGCCGGCAAAAAACCGGAGCTCCACTGGGATGCGCCGGTGAACGGGCCGCCACGCGGATCCTGAATCACCACGAACGCCGGCAGGCTCTGATTCTCGCTGCCCAAGCCGTACGTGACCCACGAACCCACAGCCGGAAACCCAGCGATGATCGATCCCGTGTTCCATTCGTAGCTGGAAAGCGTGTGATCGAGGGACCGCCCTTGCGCCGAATGGATAAACGCTAGATCGTCCGCCACTCCGCCCACCTTCGGAAATAAATCCGAGACCCACTTGCCCGATTGGCCGTACTGCTTAAATTGGTAGGGGCTCTTCATCAGCGGTCCAGGATAGCCTTGGCGTACCGCCACCTCGCCCTTGCCCTCGAGCAGCTTGCCGTGGAATTTCTCCAGCATAGGTTTATAGTCGAACGTATCCACGTGGCTGACGCCGCCGCACATGAACAAAGAAATCACCGATTTGGCGCGCGGCTTGAAGTGCGGGGCCTTCGGCAGGAACGGTGAATCCTTCACATCGGCGGCGCACGCTTGCCCGCTCGTGGCCGGGGCTCCGAGCATACGATCCTGAACTAGCAAATATGCCAGAGCAAGCCCGCCTAAGCCTTCGCCCGCCTGAAACAGAAGATCACGCCGGGAAATAAAACGCGTTTCGTTCTTTCCGCTACAGTACTCGCAATTGTGCTCCTTCATGGCCGCTCCTAATTGATGTATACAAATTCGTTCGAATTAAGGACAACATGCGCGAGTTCCGCAAGTGGGCTAAGCGTCAATTCGCCTGGGGTCGCCGGGGCGCCCTTTCGGCTGTTCAAGAACTCCAGCGCCTGTTGGAGCTCTTTCGCGCCCGCTTCGCGGCTGTAGGCGATGCGGTATAGCAGTTTCACCTGCGCTGCCGGATCACGGCCCGCCTCGCGCTCGAGGCGCGCAGCCAGATCCTGCGACTGCATCAGGTAAGTCTCGTTGTTGAAAAGCGTCAACGCCTGTGTAGGAACGGTGGTCACTTCTCGACGTTCGCAGCTCAGGCTCGCGTTGGGTTGGTCGAAAACGTCGAACATCGGATACTTCAAATTGCGCTTAACGCTCGCGTAGATACTGCGCCGGTAAGTGGCCGGCTCGTTCTTGGTGATGAGCCACTTTCCTTTGATCGGAGCTCCGGCCACGATGGCCTTCGGCACGGGTGGGAAAAACGCGGGTCCGCCGGCTTCCAGATTCAGGTCACCGCTTGCGGAAAGCGCGGCGTCGCGAATGATCTCCGCCTCTAGCCGCTTCACCGGGAAGCGCCACTGAAATTGATTTGTCGGGTCCTTGGCGAGGCTAGCCTCGTCATAGTAGGCGGAAGCCATCTTGTAAGCCTCCGACGTCATAATCAATCGCTGCATTTGTTTGATGCTCCAGCCTTGCCGGACAAATTCGGTCGCCAGCCAATCGAGCAGCGCGGGATTGGTGGGCTGCGAACCCATCTTGCCGAAATTGTTCGGAGTCGAGACGATGCCCTGCCCGAAGTGCTGATACCAGATCCGGTTCACCATCACGCGCGCCGTTAAAGGATTGTCTCCGGAGGCGATGAACTCGGCCAGCGCCCTGCGGCGCCCACTGGTCGGGAAAGCGTTTTTTGAAAGCGGAGTAATGCGTGCGGGTCCCTTCGACAGCACGGTGAGAAATCCCGGCTCAATCACGGGCGCCTTGATTTCCTCGGCGAAGGGGGTCAGTCCGTTGCTGGCGAAATACATGGGGGGCGGCGTGTAGGCCTCGCCCGGCGCTGGCATGTACTTGCCTTTGAACCCGAAGTTCTCGTACACGATGCCCCCGCTGGTGCCGGGTTGAAACGCTTCGTGCGGCGTGAAGCGATAATCACCGTCGCGAATGCCCATCGCGGTAGGAGGCTTCGGCGGTATTTGCTTCCGCAATGCGGCGATCTGATCCTCCAGGTCCTGCCGAGCTTTCGTGTCATGCTCGTTCAGCTTGAACTTGGCTCCCGGTTGGTCGTCGTCGTTTCCGGTGACACGCGAAACCTGCGCCACCAGCAGTTTTTGCCCAGGAGTCCGCTGGTCTTCCGGCGTCTTAAACGCATCCTGTATATCCTGCGGATACTTGGCCAGCGTGTTCTCAAACGCCTTCTTCTTATAAGGCGCTTCGATTTTACTGATCTCCTGGGTCAGCGCCTTGATTTGGGCATTGAGGTCATTGGCGGCCGTCTCGTACTTTTTCCATTCCTCTTGCGGGACCAGCGGATAATCGTACTCGACAAACGCATTAAACATCGCGAGTGATTTATAGTAATCGCGGCGGGTAATGGGATCGAATTTGTGATCGTGGCAGCGCGCGCAGTTCACCGTGAGAGCTTGGAACGCCTGGAACGTAGTGCGCACCATGTCATCCATGTAATCGAAGCGATAGTTGGGATTCTCGAGGTCGCGGTCTAAAACGCGCGGTCCCAGGCGCACAAACCCGGTCGCGGTCAGACTATCGAAGGTGGAGTTATCCAGTTCATCGCCCGCCAGTTGCTCCTTGATGAATTGGTCATACGGCTTGTCCTGGTTGAACGCCTTGATCACATAATCGCGGTAGCGCCAGGCGTCGCTGAAATCGTAATCATATTCATACCCAGTGCTGTCGGCGTACCGGGCCACATCCAGCCACATGCGCGCCCAGCGCTCGCCGTAGTGGGGCGACTCGAGCAGGTGGTCGATCAAATTCTCATAGGCGCGGGGCGATTTATCGTTGACGAACGCATTGACCTCGGCGGGTGTGGGCAGAATTCCGATCAAATCCAGATACGCACGGCGAATGAGCGTATTGCGATCAGCCGTTGGCGCCGGTTTCAACCCCTTTTCTTCCTGCTTCGCTCGAACGAAGGCATCGACGGGATTCTTGCTCCAACGCGCCTCGCTTACCCTCGGCAGTTCGCCGGAGACAGGCTTTTTGAATGCCCACCATTCGCGGTCCGCGTCTGTGACCAGCCTCTCGCGATAACTTCCATATACCAGCAGCGAGCCTTCCTCGGCCTTATTGGCTACTGACGGCTTGGGAGTATCCGCCATCGGGGCGCCGGCGTTGATCCAGTCCCTGACTACGGCAATCTCCTCGCGGGTCAACGGAGCAAGCGGCGCCATCGGCATCGCGGGCGTTACTTGACCGGTGATGCGTTTGTAGATCAGGCTCTCTTCTGCGTTGCCAGGAACCAGCGCGGCGCCATGGTCGCCGCCTTTAAGCATCGCCTCACGGCTGGCGAGGCTCAGATGCGACATCTGTGCCCTTTCCCCGTGACACTGCTGGCATTTGGTAAGAGCAGCCGGCATGCTTTGAGGCTGCGGCGTCTGGCCGAAGACGAGCAATCCCGGGAGCAGCAGGCAGACAGCGGAGCCCCCAACCGCCAATACCCGGACAGTCACGGCAAGACTGGAGGACCATCGGTGCATACTCACCCCTCCTTTGTAAAGAAGCTACACCCGCAAGGCGCCGGGCACAAGCCCGTCGGCAAATCCTGCTACAATCTCGCCCGTTTCGCTCCGGCGCGCGACGTGATAGCTTGGCAAGTGCTCAAATGCGAGCTCGGTTCAGTCTGTTGATTCTATTGCTGGGCGTCGCGCAGGCCCAGCGAAACCCGGCGCTCACGGGCGAGCCGGCGCCAGGAGCGCGGCCTGAGGTCAACCCGTTCTCCACTGAAGCCGATATTCTCCAAGGTGGAGCGTTGTTCCAAACCCATTGTTCCTATTGCCACGGCGTCCGCGGTGAAGGCGGCCGGGGCGCTGATCTCACCGCGGGCGAGTACCGGATGGGCGGATCGGAACCGGACCTATTCAAGACCATTCGGATGGGCGTTCCGGGCTCGGAGATGCCCTCCTTTCGCATCTCCGACGAAGAGGTTTGGAAGCTGGTCGCCTACGTAAAACGGTTGGGATCGCAGGGGCTCTTTGAAAAAGCTCCGGGAGATGCGTCCGTCGGGAAGGCGCTCTATGGCAAGAACGGCTGCGCAGCTTGTCACAGGATCGGCGATCAAGGAACCGATCTGGGCCCGGCGCTGACCGATGTCGGACGGCGCCGGGGGTTGGTGTTTCTCGAGGAATCGCTGGTCAAACCGGACGCAGTAGTCGCCAACGCTTTTCGTGCGGTTCAGGTAGTGTTGAAATCTGGGCAGACGATTACGGGACTACGGCTGAATGAGGACGATCTGTCGGTGCAGTTGCGCGATGTAGGCGGGAATCTACGATCCATCCTCAAGGAAAACGTTCGTGAAATTCGCCGCGATAAGCCTTCGCTGATGCCTTCCTACGAAGCTCGGCTCAACAAAACGGAGCTGGTTGACTTGGTAGCGTATTTGAATTCCTTGAAGGGAGAGCCATGAGAATTCGTTGCGCGCTGGCGTCGGCGGCTGTGCTGGCGGCGCTTGGGTGGAATTTGAGCGGCCAGGGCCTTCCGGTCTCTTACGAACGTTTGCTCAAAGCCGCTGATGAGCCGGGCAATTGGCTCATGCACTCGCATACCTACAACAGTTGGCGCTTCAGCAGTCTGAACCAGATCACCACGGCGAATGTGAAGAACCTGCACATGAAGTGGTTATTCCAGGGCCGGCACATTGAGAAATTTGAAACCACTCCTCTGGTGGTGAACGGCGTCATGTACCTCACGCGCCCGGAAAATGCCATTTATGCTCTGGACGCGGCCACTGGCCGCCAGATGTGGATGTACGAGTACCGGAATCCACCGCGCACCTTCAATTGCTGCGGCAAAGTGAATCGCGGCCTGGCGATTTTGGGCAACACGCTGTTCATGAACACGCTCGATATGCACGTGGTGGCGGTGGATGCGCGCTCCGGCCACGAGATCTGGAAGACGCAGATCTACGACTACAACGAGGCAGGCGGCTATGCGGCTCCAGGAGCGCCGCTGGTGGTAAAAGACAAACTCATTGTCGGCATGGCGGGGGGCGAGCGCGGCGTCAGCGGCTTCCTTGACGCCTACGACACGAAGACCGGCCAGCGCCTCTGGCGCTTCCACACCATTCCGCAACCTGGCGAACCCAACGTTGGGACATGGGCGGGTGATTCCTGGAAAACCGGCGGCGTCACTACTTGGAACAACGGGTCCTACGATCCGGAAACCAACACTCTGTTCTGGGGAACGAGCAATCCGTGGCCGGACTACAACGACGATTTCCGGGCGGGCGACAACTTATATTCGTGCTCGGTGCTGGCGCTCGATCCGGACACCGGCAAGCTGAAATGGTTTTACCAATTCACGCCGCACGATCTGCACGATTGGGATTCCACGCAGATTCCTATTCTGCTCGACACGCAATTCCGTGGCGAAAACCGTAAAGCGCTGGCTTGGGCCAATCGAAACGGCTTCTATTACCTGCTGGATCGCACGACCGGAAAATTTTTGACCGCGAAAGCATTCGTGAAGCAGACTTGGGCTAAAGGTTTCGACGATAACGGCCGTCCGGAAGTGATTCCGGGCAATGAACCGACGCCCGAGGGCAACGATCGCGTCTGGCCCGGGGTCGATGGCGGCGCCAACTGGATGTCGCATAGCTACAGCCCTTTGACCAGGCTGCTGTACGTTTTCGCACGCGAGGAGCATAGAACGTTTTCAAAGAACGCGGTCCCACATCCAACCACTGAGGTGACCGCTAACTCGGCCGCCGAGCCCACTACTGTGGCCCAGGCGAACGCTGGCGCCTACGATCCGGCGATTGGAGGCGCGATTACCCGAGCCGTGGGCGCTCCGGAAGAAAGTTGGGGCAAGGTGATTGCGATCGATCCGGGAACGGGAGACATCAAATGGGAGCACAGGGTCCTCACTCCCCCTTGGGGCGGCGTGATGGCCACCGCTGGGAATTTAGTTTTCGGCGGAACCCTGGAGGGAATGATTTTTGCGCTGAACGCCACGACCGGCGAACGTCTCTGGACCTTCTCCTCCAACGGACCCGTGTTCGCATCGCCCATCAGCTATACCGCCAACGGCAAGCAGTTAGTTTCCATTCCGGCGGGAGATTTGATTGTCACTTTTGGGCTGGACTAAGTGGACTTTGTTCGCCGTAATGGCAGCTCTGCGCGTTCCGGTAGCGGGCGATGCGGCTTCCGGCCAGGCGATCTTCGAAAGTAAAGGCGCGTGCCTAACGTGCCATTCGGTCGCCGGTCACGGCGGCAACCTGGGACCCGATCTCGGCAGAATCGGCGTCACTCGGAGCGTCAAATCTCTACGGCTCGCACTGGTCGATCCCGACGCTGAGCTGGACAAACAATACTTCACTGTTGTCGTGACCACTAAGGCGGACCAGACCATCCGCGGCGTTGCCCTAAATGAAGACGATCTTTCGATTCAGATTCGCGACAGTGAAGGAAATCCGCGCTCGTTCTTGAAAGAAGGTCTCAAGAGCGTAAGCCGCGAACAGCGTTCGCTCATGCCGTCTTATGCATATCGTCTGACGGAGGCCGAAATCGGCGACGTGGTCGATTACCTTCGCACACTTCGGGAGCCGTCTCCCAGAATCGCCATGCGCACGCGCCAGCCTCACCGTGCTTATTCAAACGTGGCGTTTCTGGACCGCATCGGCCGCGACGCCGAAGAGCGACCCGACACGCTGATCGGCGCGCTGGAAATCCCCATCGGCGCAACGGTTGCGGAAATAGGATCGGGCGCCGGCTACTACACCTGGCGGCTAGGGCGAGCGGTTGGGCCTTCGGGTAAAGTCTTTGCCGTGGATGTGCAACAAGCGATGCTCGATCGCACTCGTGAGACGATTACAAAGCATCAACTGAGTAACATCGAATTGGTACTCGGCGAGGAAAGCGATCCGCACCTGCCATCCGGAGCGTTGGAGTTGGTCTTCATTGCACATGCCTACCATGAATTTTCGAATCCCGAATCCATAATCGCTGCAGTGAATCAGTCTTTAAAACCGGCCGGGCGTCTGGTAGTAATCGAATTTGCAGAAGGCCATGCCTTCGGGCCACAAGACAAGGCGGAACGCATGACCGAGGAACAAATCCGTGCCGAAATCGAGCCGGCGGGCTTTGATTTGGATCGGGTGCTGGACATAGCGCCGATAGAGCACTGCTTGATATTCAGGAGCCGGGCCGAAGGCCGACCGCAGCTTTGAAAGGCAGGCCATACCTGCAATTCGAGCCTGCATTGTGTGGTCTGGCTCTTAGCCTGCGGCCGGGCTTCGCCCGATCCTACATCAGAAGATGAACTTCAGCGCGAACTGATACTGCCTCGGATTCAGGGCCAAATTCGAGCCCGTGATCTGGCCGAAGCCCCCCGCGCCCAGGATCGGCTTCGCCCCCGGGGCCCCGGTGTTGACGTTAGGCAGAGTTTGGCTCCACTTGGTTATGTTAATGTTCGGCTGGCCGAAATTTTCGGTGTTAGTGATGTTGTATACCTCGGCGCGGAACTGAATCTTCATCTGCTCGCGGATGGGGAAGTCCTTGAATAGAGAAAAGTCCATGCTCCGTTGCGGTGGACCGTACAGTTGCGCGCGTGTTTCATTTCCCACCGTGCCAACCGGTTGAGGCGTGAACGCATCCACATTGATCCAGTTGTTGTAATCCTGGTGATCTGGTACGTAAGAAACGCCCTTGACAACGTTAGGACGATCTGTCGTGACCAAATTGCTCACGTTCGAGGGAACCGGCGTCACTGTATTCAGAACCGTAAACGGCACGCCCGATTGGTAAAAGGCCAGGATGTTGGCCTGCCATCCGCCAACGACAAACTTCGTTGCGCGGCTGCCGGTCTTGCCGAATGGAAATTCATAGTTCAACCGGAAAGAGAGGCGATGCTTGATGCCGATGTCCGAGTTGCCCCAATCGTAAGTGCGGTCGAACGGAAGAATCGCTCCCACTGTTGCCTGGCCCGTAGTGCCGCCATCTTGAATGTTGGTCAGGTTGCGCGCGAAGACGTAGTTCACATTCGCGGTGATGCCCTTGGCGTAACGGCGCTCAAAGCTGAGCTGCGCCGCGTTGTATTCAGATGCGCCTGTCGCCGTGTAGTAATTGATGGAGGCCAGATTCGGCATCACTCCGGCATAGACACGTGGATTGTACACTCCGAGGCCAAGCTGGCTGGGCGCCGGGATGTTGATGTTCGGCGCATATTGCAAGTGCCGGGCAACTTGGCCCACATAACCGGCGCTGAAAACGTTCGCTCCGATTTGTTTCTGAAAGGTCAAATTCCACTGCATGATGTACGCCTGCGGATAATCCACTGCGTGGGCGCCCACGGTTCCTGGTAGCAGAGAGTTGATCGCAGGAACGGGAGCCGGCGGCGCTCCTTGCGACAGCCTGCCCGTGCCCGCCGGGCATGCCGACGCACCCGTCTGATTTGGGAAGCAATCCAGATTTAGACCAATAAAAGGGGGATTGTAGAGATTCATTGCGCCCGATGCGTAGTCCTGGGCATAACGGCTCATGCCGAGCCCGCCCCGAATCACGAATCCTTTCCGTGCCGTGGCTGCGAAACCGAACCGCGGCTCGAAATTGGTCCAATAGGATTTCACACCGGCGTTTGTGCCGATCTGGAAGGGATTGCAGTTGGCCGGCGTGCAAGCTCCTGCGAGAGCGGGATCGAAGTTGGAGCGCTCGCCCTGATCCGCTGTGATCGGGCTGAAATGATCCCACCGCAAGCCTAGGTTCAGCGTGAGCCATGGCTTTGCGCGCCAATCGTCCTGCACGTAAATATTGGGCTCCCAGAACCTGAAATACTGGCGCTTGGGGTTAATCTGCCGCTGTATCTCATCCGGTTTGCCTTGAACGAAGTTCACCAGATCCGTGAGTTCGTCCTGGGTGAAGCGGAAATATCCCAACCCGAAAGTGTTCTGATAGTAGTTCAGCTGGCGGCGGATCACACCCGCTCCGAATTTGACGTTGTGCGTGCTCTTGGTCCAGGTGATCGATCCTTGCTCTTGGAACACGTTATTGATGTCGAGGATCGGAACAAAACGATCGTCGCCGATGGTGAAGCTGCTGCCCACGGCGCGCATGGGAACGATATCGATGGTGGCCAGGCCTGAGATCTGATCGGTCACATCAGTATTAGGCATTCCGAATTTCGCGCTGGCGTTCGTGCCCTGATTTGTCGCGGATGTGTACAGCCACAGCCGGGTGAACGCAGACTTCAATTCCATCACCACTGAGGGGCTCCAGATGTGAACATAATCCGCCATCGCGCCCGTGGAATTGGCTTCCGACGGGCCGGGGAAAATGCCGCCACCCGCGCTCAAGTCCAGCCCGTCTACGTTAACGTTGGGAAAAAGAGCGGGCTGCGAGTTATACGTAGGGTTATAGGAGAAGCGCGCAAACAGGCTGTCCCGATCCCCAAATCGATGATCGAGGCGTGCATCCACCGTGTTGCTGTTGTAAAGCTTGTTGACGTTGTTGAGGTAGTTTGCGCCGAGTTGACCCGGAGTCCCCGCGTTGGGGGCTGGGAAGAGCTTCCAGTACTTGAGTGCAACGGGGTCCAGCTGATTAGTGGGGACGATTGGACCGCCGACATCGGAGAAGTCTCCCGGATGCTGTTCTTCGTAAAGCGTCGGAGTGAAGATAAGGCCGGTGGGAACGCCCTGCCGGATTTTCAAACCTTCGAAGTCGACGAAGAAGAATGTCTTGTCCCTTTTGATCCGGCCACCCAGGGAAGCGCCATATTGATTCTGCCGGTATTTGGCGCGCGGAACGCCGGACTTGTTGGCGAAGAAATCATTGGCGTTGAGCTTGTCATTGCGCAAGAACTCGTAAAGGTTGCCGTGGAACCGGTTGGTTCCGGACTTGGTGAGAATGTTGATCACCGCGCCTCCCGCGCGCCCTAATTCGGCCGGATAGCTGTTGGTATCTACTTTCACTTCCTGGATCATGTCGATTGAGGGGCGCACGAGTAGAGTGAACTGCTCGCGCTCATTGTTATCCATCCCATCGATCAACTGATTGTTGAACACCTCGTTTTGGCCGTTCGCGATGATATTCGCAGTTTGCCGCCGCTCGTCGGGGCGTGTTCCGCTCAAGATGGAATTGGACGGTCCCGCGGATACACCGACGGTGCTCTGCACTAGGGTGACGAAGTTACGGCCGTTCAAAGGCAGGTCCTGCACGGCTTGGGCCGCGATCACAGTTGAAACCGTGGACGAATCGGTCTGGAGAGCCGGGCTTTGCGCCTCGACCTGTACTACTTCCGTGACGTTGCCGACCTGCAATTGCATGTCGGCCCGGGCGCGGTCTCCCGCCGAGACCGACAAACTGATGGTCGCTTTCCTGAAGCTCGGCGCCTCTCCGGTGACGGTGTACTGCCCGGGAATCATCAGATTGAAAATGTAGTCACCCGTTGCGTTGGTAGTCGCCGTCTTCACGTCGTTGGTGGAC
The DNA here is from genome assembly GCA_035631295.1 of Bryobacteraceae bacterium. Classification (GTDB taxonomy): domain Bacteria; phylum Acidobacteriota; class Terriglobia; order Bryobacterales; family Bryobacteraceae; genus Palsa-187. The sequence goes on from DASQJB010000152.1 coordinate 13,495, forward strand.
GTGTTAATCGCGTTGATTTTGACGCCGGGAACTACGGCCCCACCGGCATCGGTTACGGTGCCAAGAATGTCGGCAGTGTTCACCTGGGCCAACGCTTGGCTGGACGAAAAGAGAAACAGCGCCGTCAGAGACGAGCGCGCGATTGCTGAGAGTTGGTTCATACTCACCCCGCTTCCTTTCGAACGTGCGTATATTGCTATCGCCTCGACCCGAGCGTGTCAAGGCCCTGAAAAACGCGCCGCGATAGCGCCATTTGAGGTGAATTTCCCGGCCGGGCTGGACGGCGGCACTCCTTCGGAAACCCACTTTCGAGGAAACTGGCGGCAGCCCGCCCTTGTTCTCGTCCGGGGATTACCGCTCCGATGGCCGGATCGAGACGGTGAACTATCCGATGCTCGTTTCGCTACTGAATGAAATGCAGCGCCAGGAGGCGGAGACGCTCTGAAAGACCGCCTCGCATAGCTCGAATCCAAGCTCCCCTAACGGGAGTTCGTCACCAAAGCTGCCTCCGGCCAGCCACTCCTGCCCAGGCTCGAGAACGCGCTGAGAGCGCCGGGCGCGAGGCATTCCGCTCATATAGAATATTGAGCGCTCGAAAGGAGGCCTATGCTACGAAAGCTATCCGTTGCTTCCACGCTTCTGCTGCTCGCCGGCGCTTCGACCGTGCATGCCCAGGACGCCCGCGCAGTCTTGCGGGCCGCAGTCGTGGCCATGGGTGCCGACAAGGTCAAAACCATCCAATACTCCGGCACGGGCTGGAATGCGGCCGTCGGGCAGAGTTACAGCCCGCAAGACGATTGGCCGCGCTTTGAAGTCACGCGCTACGCGCGCACCATCGACTACGATGCGAATTCGTCGCGGGAAGAACTGACGCGGCGGCAAGGCGCCAACCCCCCGCGTGGTGGCGGCGGCACGCCTCTCCAGGGGGAACAACAGCAGGTCGCAATTGTGAGCGGCAAGTATGCCTGGAACATAGACGGCCAGAACGTCCAGCCTCAACCGGGCCTGTATCTCGCCGGAGTCCCAATGGCCGAATTCCGCCAGCTCGACATCCTCCTGACGCCGCATGGCTTCCTGAAGGCGGCCATGGCCGCCCCCAACCCCACGGCTATCTCTATAACCCTGCCATCTCCTCCCGGCGGCATCACCCAGAACGGAAAGGCGACCATCGTCTCCTTCGTCGCCCTAGGTAAGTACAGGGTCAACGGAACCTTCAACGACCAGAACATGTTGGAGCTGGTGCAAACCTGGGTCGCAAACCCCGTCTACGGCGACATGCTGTATGAACTGCGCTACACCAACTACAAGGATTACGGCAGCGTGAAATTTCCCACCGTGCTGCACATTCATCAGGGTGATCCGCGCCTGAGTGTGGCGCACAACTCCATGGAGATCACAGTGAACAGCGTCGAACCGAACGCCAGCGCGCCGGCTATCTCGGTTCCGGACGCTGTGCAAAGAGCCGCCGCGCCGGTGGAGCGGGCGCAGTCGCAGAAGCTGGCCGATGGAGTCTGGTTCATCGGTGGCGGCACGCACAACAGCATGGCTGTGGAGTTCCGCGACTTCGCCGCCGTAATCGAAGCGCCCCTCAATGAGGAACGCTCACTTGCGGTGATCGCCGAAGTGAACAAGCTTATGCCGAACAAGCCCATTCGCTACGTTGTCAACACGCATCATCACTTCGACCATACGGGCGGGTTACGCACCTATCTGGCGCAAGGCGCAACCATCGTCACGCATCAGGACAACAAAGAGTATTACGAACGCGTCCTGTTCAGCACAGCGCCCCGGACACTTCAGCCGGACCTTTTCTCCTCTTACTATCCTTATTTCACGGGAGGCCGGCGGCCCTTGCCGGTCGAGACGGTGAACCAAAAGTACGTCTTGAGCGACGGAGTCCGAACAATCGATATTTATCCCGTCCAGGGACTGAATCACGCCGCGGGTATGTTGATGGTGTATCTGCCAAAGGAAAAGATCCTGCTCAATGCGGATTTGTACTCGCCACCCGCGCAAGGGGCTCCTACCCCCACGCCGAACGCCAACATGAGATCGCTTCAACAGAACATCCAGCGATTAAAGCTTGACGTCGCCTTGCACGTCCCCATTCATGGGCAGCCTGGGCCGGGCGATCAGTTCACCCAGATCGTCGGACGGCAGACGAATTAGCATGGCGGTTGATCGCAGACGGTTCCTCGCGGCGGTGGGCGCGGTGGCGATAGCGCGCGGCCAATCACAACCGGACCCGCGCGCCATCCCCGAGCTCCGTCCGATGACGGACGGCATCCAGCCGATAACCGATAGCGAACGTCGCGAGCGCATGGACAAAGCCCGGCGCTTGATGGTAGAAAACAAAATCGGGGGTATCTTCCTCGAAGGCGGTTCGAGTTTGTTCTATTTCACCGGAGTCCGGTGGGGCAGAAGCGAACGGACCTTCGGCGCCGTACTCCCGGCGCGGGGCGATCTCGCCTGGGTAGTCCCCGCGTTCGAAGAAGCCCGAGCGCGGGAGTTGATTCGCTTCGACGCCGACATTCGCACTTGGGAGGAGGATGAGAGTCCCTTCCGGAGGATCGCGCAGATCCTCAAAGATCGCGGAATCGTCGGCCGAAGCGTGGGAGTCGAAGAACAAGTCCGCTTTTTCGTTTTCGACGGGATTCGTAAACAGGCCCCGTCGGCCGAGTTGGTGAGCGCCGATCCAGTGACGGCCGGCTGCCGCATGATCAAAGGCCCCGCGGAGATCGCTTTGCTGCAACGGGCCAACAACATCACCATCGCCGCCTACCGGGCCGGCCTCGCTACACTCGACGAAGGCATGTCGCCGTCCGCCTTGGCGGACAACATCCGGGCCGCCTATCGCGCTCTCGGCGTCACCGGGGACGTGACCGTGAACTTCGGCGAGTACACCGCCTTCCCCCATGGCAGCGTTCAACCCCAGAAATTGCGGCCAGGCGACATCGTCCAGATCGACGATGGCTGCACGGTCGAGGGATATCAGTCAGACATCACGCGAACCGTAGTGTTTGGAAAGCCGTCGCCGCGCCAGATCGAGATATGGAACCTCGAGCGCAAGGCCCAGGATGCCGCTTTCGCCGCCGCCAGACCAGGCGCAACCTGCGAATCCGTGGACGCCGCGGCGCGCAAAGTCATTACCGATGCCGGCTTCGGTCCAGGTTACAAAGTGCCGGGCCTGCCTCACCGCACCGGCCACGGCATCGGCCTGGACGGCCACGAGTGGCCCTACCTGGTGCGCGGCAACAGGACGCTGCTGCGTCCCGGAATGTGCTTCAGCGACGAACCGATGATCGCCATCTATGGCGAGTTCGGAATCCGCCTGGAAGATTGCATGTACATCACCGAGGACGGGGCCAGGATGTTTACCCGCCAGAGCCCCGGGATCGATCAACCGTTCGGCTGAAGTATTCGAGGGCGTCCCAGACTTGGGATTCGCTTGGTAGGGCCGATTACCGACGCAAGGATCCGGCCCGCAACGTTGCTGTCTCCGTTGATGGTAATCTAGCTTCCGCCGCTGACGTACATCCAGACTGGCGAGCCGAACTGATGAAACCGACCGATGCCCAAACCGCCGCCGAAATTCAAATCCCTTGACTCGAAATGCGTCGGCAGATTCACTTCCTGCGTCGTGCCGTCGGTCACCCAGATCAGATCCAAGACATTCCCGGTAAGGCGGCTCGGCTCGAATCGGAACTTGACTCGCGCGGAGGCGCAGCAAATCTTCGCCCGGGTGCAAATGCGCGTCGTGAAGGAGTTCGCATACTCGATTCCATACTGGAGCCGCCTCAGGCAGACCGAGCTCGAAAACCTCGAAACGCCGCATCGCCGTGAGCCTGCTGCGATCGCTTTTCCTGAAGAGCGCCTGCTCAGCGCGCCGCGGGAGGTCGCCTTGGCTGTAACCGCCGAACTGCTGCGCGAGCACGCAATCGTCATGGAAGCGTCAGGTGTTCGTCTCGCTTCACGCCTGCCAAAACTGCAACGTCACGGCGGAATTTGTAGATACGTACACGGATGCCGTCTACGCATTCATTCGCGGGCGGCTGTTGCCGCGGTTCCGATCTCGTCGAGGATCTGGTGCAGGAGGTCTTCATTGCGGCTTGGGAGAAATTGACAGTTTCCGAGGCGCCTCCCCTCTGCGGACCTGGCTTTTGGGCATCGCGCGCCATAAGGTCGAGGATTACTATCGCCGTCCTCTCCAATCGGCGCAGCTTCTCGAGCGCGCGACAGCCGAAGAGTTGCCAGCCGAGGACCTTGATATGGAGGCCATCGCCGACCGCGAGCGGACTGAGCGGCGGGCCCGCCGGGTCTTGGAAAAATTGCCCGAACACTACAGGGCGGCGCTCCCATGGCGTTATTGGGAGGAGCGCAGCGCGCGACAGATGGCCAAGGCGGCAGGACGCAGCGAGAAGGCCATCGAGCGCCTGCTCACTCGCGCCCGGGAGCAGTTCCGAAGAAGGTGGCAAGCATGAGCGCGAACTTCCGGGCGCCATCGCGCCTCAAATCCAGAATCTATTCCGCTCTGCTCAAACGGCAGCAAGACGACGGCCCCTTGCTGAGCCTTTCCCAAGTGAAGGCGGGGGAAAGAAAATTGTGCGTCTTCGAGGAACTTGTGCACATCGCTCCCATGAGCGAGTCCGCCAAACAGCCAAATTTTTGCTGTGTATGCCATGCGCGCGTTCCGGCGGAAAACATCGAGAAGGCGCCCTTAAACTGGCTAGGCTGTCCCTACGCTCAATTCCAGAACCGCTGAGGTCTCTCAATGCCGCCCAGTTCGGGAAAGGCGGCGGCGTTAGGTCTGGGTGACGGGGTGGGCGCCGGCGAGGCAGACGCCGCACGGGCGGTTGTGATTCCCTCCGAGCCGTCACCGCCACCCACCTCCTCCGCGCGCGATCGTCCTATTCACGTGCACTTTTCGCCCAGGAATAGATTCCAACGATGACGAGTCTGAAACAACGCGGGCCTGGTTTGTCTCGATCCGGAGACCACGTTGTATTGATCGACAGATGCCGAAGGATCTGGCTCCGGCCCGGGTGGAAGTTCGATGGGCTTATGAATCGAAGGGAGCCCTGAGAATGACATCCAAAATCGCATTTCTTCTCGCCGCAGGCATATGTGGGCGGCTACACAGATCCTCAAGAGCCGCTATGAAGAGCGATCGGCGGAACGGTCACGCATCGCGCGGGAATTGCACGATTTATTGCTGCAAAGCCTGGCTGGCGCGTTGCTGCAGTTGATAATGACGGGCTCACATCGTCCCTACCCTCCGCACACCGAAGACCGTTTGTTCAGCAGGTGACGTACAGGATCGCGTTGGTGTTGTCAGGACGCTTCTTCAGCGCCTCGATTGTCGCCGCGGTGGACATAGTCAAAAGTTTGATTTTTCGGCGGTTGGCTTCGCGTTTTACTTCGTCCATGAACGGCAACTTCCCGGTACCGGTACCGATCACGAGCCGCTGACATTTTCAAGGAATCTTCTCCTCGACCGACACAGGCGTGTGCGCGAACTCTTCCCGGTATTTCTTGGATGGTTTTTCTGGCGCTTGCGGACCTGGCCGTGGTCGATCACCACGTCATGTTCGTGGGTGACACCATCAATGCGGATTGAGCTGAAGGAGAACTTCTCGAATCGCATAGTGCCTCACAGAGTGGGTCACGCAATCCCGAGCGCTTACCGCTCACTCGGCGCGTGCGGCCGGCGGCTTCGCACGTGAGCACGTTGCGCCCGGGGCGGGATTGAAGGACGCAATGTAACATCACCGCGGTAGCGAGAACGCGATATAGCTGCCGGGGCCGCCTCCAGCGGATACGCAGATTGCGATGTACTCGCGGCCACCGATCTCATAGACCGCCGGAACGCCTTCCGCGGCGGCCGGCAACGTGGTTTCCCATAGCTGTTTGCCGGTGTCCTCGTCATAAGCGCGAAGCTTCTTGTCGTTCGTGGCGGCGAAGATCAACCCGCCTGCGGTCACCACCGGCCCGCCTCTTTGTTGCTGCAGTCCGCCGGTGTCTGCGTGGCCCTGGGCTGCTAGCGACGGAACGCTCCCGTAGGGAATCCGCCATTTAATTGTGCCGGAGTTCAAATCGTAAGCTGTCATTTGAAACCACGGTGGGGAAATCGCTGGTAAGCGGGTGCCCTGCGAGATCAATTGCGTGTAGGGCGCCGTGTAATGCACAAACGGCCCGTCGACCGGAATGGGCGCGGGATGGGATGGGACCGCTCCTCGTTTATCGGAATTCGGCGACCCCGGTGGCACGAGTGTGATGATCGTCGGAGCGTCTTTCGAAACGACGTACAGCGTGCCTTTCGTGGGATCTGCTGCCGTAGTCGCCCAACTCGCTCCCCCGCCTACCCCAGGAATAGAGAGCGTGCCTTTCAGACTTGGCGGAGTAAAGATGCCCTCATTGCGAGCGCTGTGGATCTTCTCCCGCCAGGCCTCCTGTTCGGCTTCTGGAAGATAGGGGTTCACGTCCCTTTCCGTTAAGGCCTGGCGCGCGAACGGCGGCGGTTTGGTGGGAAACGGCTGCGTGGGCCAAGACTCCTCGCCCGGGACATCCGATTTCGGCACGGGCCGTTCCTCAATGGGCCAGAGGGGCTGGCCGGTTAGGCGCTCGAGCACATACAGAAAGCCCTGTTTGCTCGGCTGGACTGCGATGTCCACATTCTTGCCGTCGTGCTTGACCGTCAACAGCTTCGGCCCGGCGGACAGGTCGTAGTCCCACAAGTCATGATGCACGGTCTGGAAATGCCAGAGCCGTTTCCCGGTGCGGGCGTCGAGCGCAACGATCGAGTTGGCGAACAGGTTCTGGCCCTTGCGATCCGCACCATAGTGGTCCCATTTGCCGGTGCCGGTGGGAATAAACGCAATACCGTGCTTTTCGTCGATGGTGAGCTCATTCCAGTTGATTCCGCCGCCCGAGCGCTGCCAGAAATCTTTGGGCCATGTCTCGTATCCGAATTCGCCTGGGCGCGGCACCGTGTGGAACTGCCACACCAGTTTTCCCGTGCGCACATCATAGGCGTGAACGTCGCCCGGGAGGTAGGCGTAATCGCCGCCGCTGCGCATCAGGGGCAGGATGATAACGTCTTCGAAAATGCGGCCGGGATTGTTGGTTTGAATCGGAGGAGAATCGCTCCAGTCACGGTCGTTTAGACCGGAGCGCGCGTCCACGCGACCGTTGTCGCCGAATGACTCGATGGTCTTGCCAGTGCCGGCGTTGATGGCCGTGAGAAAACCGGCGTTGGTTGTGAACAGACGGCGGTCGCTTCGATCTTTGCTCTCCCAGTAGTTGATTCCCCGCGTAGTCACAGGGCCGGTAAAGGAGTGGGCCCAAATCTCCTTTCCGGTTGTGGCGTCCAACGCGACTAGCGAATTGTTTTTCGCTTGCACATACATCACGCCGTCGATCACGATGGGATTGAACAGATATTGATTGTTGTCTCCCGTGGAGTAGGCCCAGACGATCTCGAGCTGCCCGACGTTGATTTTGTTGATCTGCTTGAGCGAAGAATACTGCGAGGAATCAGATCCTCCGAGATATTGGCGCCAATCGGCGAACGTACGCTGTTGGGCGCAGGCGGGAACAGCAAGAGCGAGCGCTAAATTTAGCGCGAAGCGATGCATGGGAAGCTCCTTCCGCGCAACCCCGCATGGTCCGGTGAACTTTGGCCGCCCACTATTTGGTGGTCTCCTCGTCGTGCGACGAGCCTAAGAACAGCTTCTTACCGTCCTTAAACGTGATCGAGCTTCCGTTGGCCTTGTAGTCTCCGCTCTTGGCGCGATAGCCTTCGACGAAAACCTCGGTCCCTGCTTCCAGAGACTTCTTCGTGAAGCCGCGCCGCAGCAGACCATTTGGGGTGTTCCCTTCGATCATCCACTCAGTTGTGGTTCCGTCGGGATTTTGCACGGCAACATGAATCCAGGCGTGAGGATTCACCCATTCCATTTTCGTCACAGTTCCATGCAGTTTGACGACTTGTTTTTCATCGAACTCTGCCACGAAAGAATGATGCGCCCAAAGCGGAGCCGCCAAGCTCAATCCAGCCAGCGCGAATAGCACGTTTCGCATAATGGTCTCCTACTTCTTTCCCGCCGCCGCTTCCGTCGCGCGAGCGCCCTTGAGGATGTCTGATAATCCGTAATTCGCCTCATGACAGGCGTATTCATACAACGCGTAAGTGGGGTCCAACATGTATGGAACGTGCATGGTCCAGGGCCGGATCCAGGTGCCGGGATCTTCCACGGTGGCATCATAGCTGAGCTGGTCGGGCGCGGTCCGCGTGAAGCGCTCGATGATGCGCAACTTGTCGGTGAGCAACGCTTGGTTAATTCCATTCATGCCGATGTCCCTAACGAAATTTGTGGTCTCGACAACCAAAGTGTTCCCTTCCCAGTGTCCGCGCCCATCGCCCATGTAAGAGCGCACGTCCTGGCCCACATGCGGGCGCCCGGCATCCCCTGAAGAAGACACCGGAATCACGCGCGTTTCGTGCACCATTTCATTGCGGATCACGAAATATCCCGGAGCTTGCAAAACCTGATTTCCTTTGTTGTACAGATTGCCCGGCAGCATGGAGCCGATCAGGCCTTTCGTGATACAGCGGCCCCAGAGATCGAAATCGAGCCAGCTATTGGCGCGTCGTTCGACGCCTGCGAGACTGGGCGGGCCAAGTCCATCTCGCATTTCACGATTCCGCTTGGCCGCTTCCGGCGTCATCGGCGGAAGCCTTCCATCCGGCGGATCGACGATCAGTGAAGCCTGCCGGTTGGAGGGATAATATTCGATCCAGTGGCCACCCTCTACTCGTTGCTTTTCCTGTGCGTCGCGCTCGGCAAGTTCCTTATCGGTGAGTTCATTCCGCGTTCCGAACGACACCGGCCTTTGCAATGGAATATTGATGCTGCCTGGCCAGAGTCCTTGCAAATCGGGATCGCCCCACGGCGTTTTGGGCGGAGTATAAGCCTTGTTAGAGGCAGCCTTCGCCTTGGAAGCCGCAGGCGCGGTCTGTGCGGCCGCAATGGAAACGATTAGAA
>DASQJB010000153.1:0-18740 GCA_035631295.1 Bryobacteraceae bacterium
TAACAGATCTCCGCGGCCAACGCGGGATTCGCATTTCCCGTAAACACCTTGAAGTGGTTAAACCGCATTGCTTTGAGTTGCAGTTGTTCGCTAGCTGGATCTGTGCGTGCCAGTTTCGGGGCGGCCATAGATCATCGTGTAAAACCCGGCGCCCCCGACCCAGGCTCCGCTTTCCGCCCCGAGCACACCGATCCAAGTATCGCTCACCGGATTCACAATGGCTGCCGAGGTGGAGATTCCGACGGAAAACGCTCGCCTTGAAGCCTTTGGCGCCGAACGCCCTTGCCCCCTCCGGACGCCCCGTTCAGCGTCCTCGCGAAGGCCCGGAGCTATTTAATGCTACGTGACGAACTGGTGAAAGTCAAACGCGATCCGGGTGCAGGACGGAACTCCGAAGTGGTGGTGGTCAGGAGTCGTAATAAAACCTGCTCAGGTGACTGATGCCCGGCTGGTGCGGAGAAAACTTTTTTGGACGAACGAACCCAATTTCGAGACAAATTGGATCGGCCTCTTGTTGCACAGAATGTACCCGGGGGACTGTGATCCTAGGCAGCCCAAAGTGTTAAAGCTATGGATGCAAAGGCATTGTGCCTGACTCGAACGACGCGACCGCCGAATTCGTCGTTAGAAATCCACCCGGGCGTTCAGCGTACGCTTCGTCTCGGCGACGGTTCGGAGATCCTCCCGGAATTCCTCCATCCCGTAGTGGACGGGAATCTGCCGGTCGGCCAGCAGAGCCTGGAACGCCAGTTGGCTTATTTCGGCGAGGCGGTTGGCTTGGGCGAGCGTCAAACGCTCTTGTTGAAATAACGTAAGAGCGAGCTCGCGCTTTATCTCCGACTCGCTCATGTGCGCTGCCGCAAGAACCTCATCCGGGATCGTGACCATCGCGTCCTTGACCATCATACCCGTCGAGGGTTGGCAAGGTGCGGGCGAGTCAACGCGATGGGGGCGAGGCTCTCTCGCAAAGTGGCCAGGACTGCCAGGAAGTCCCGGCATCCTCTCAAGTGGTAACGAAGAGGACGGGAGCTTTCCGCAGGCCCCTGAATCAGAAATCCACTCGAGCATCGACCGTCACCGTCCGGGCGCGCTAGCCATCGTAGTGCGGCCAAATGTGGCCAAGTTGATGTAAGTATTCGCTAGGCCACTGCATCTGTCGCGTTCGAGCAATAGTAGCAAAGGATGTTGACCGTGGATGGGGCCCCAAACGCGGACCCGCCCGCGACCTGCGCGAAACCGGTCCCTCCGGGCCGGACATGGAGGAAATTGCCGGATGATTGCCATGAGGGGCGGACGATGGTCCGCCCCGATATAATTAGAAAACATCCCTCCCTTCGTGGTCTGAAGCCACACAGGCGATTCGAAATGAAGCTCAACACGACATTTTCGGCTGTTTTTGTATTTGCAATGGGCGTTGCAGTTCCCGCAGTGGCGCAATACGGCCCGCCCGCAAGCGCCGGTGCGCACGTTCTTTCCGGCGGGATCCACTTTTCCGACGAAGATCAATTCCACGGAAGCATTGCCATCGGGGAGGCGTCCTCCACTCCTCTCGAACTCTCCCTTCAGGATGCGATCGATCGCGCCATCAAGAATAACCTGGGGTTGGTGGTGCGAGGCAGCCTCACGAGCGCTGCGCGGGCGGACCGCCTGCGGGCGCTCAGCGCCCTGCTGCCCAACGTGACCGGCGGAATCACGCAAACCGAAACGCAGATCGATCTCGCCGTCTACGGGCTGCATGTCGCGGGCTTTCCGCAAGTCGTGGGGCCGTTCCATTACACCGACGCTCGCGCGTACGCTTCCTCTTCCCTGTTCGATTGGACTTCGATCAAGAATCTGCGATCGTCCGCGGAAAGCGCGCGAGCGGCGGAGTTATCCGTGGAGGACGGCCGCGATCTGGTGGTGCAAGCAGTAGCTTCGGGATACTTCGCTGTGCTTGCCGATTCGGGACGCGTGGACGCCACTCGAACTCAGGCTCAAACGGCCGAGGCATTGTATAACGCCGCCCGCGACCGCCACAGGGCCGGCCTCAGCGCGGCGATTGACGAACTACGGGCGCAGGTAGAGATGAAGACGCAGCAACAGCGTCTGGCGGTCGCCGAAAACGCGTTCGCGCGGGACAAGCTTGCGCTCGGGCGAGTGATCGGATTGCCTTCGGGCCAGGCTTTTCGGCTCACGGATCAGGCGCCCTATTCGCCTTTGGAGCGTTTGGACGCCGGAGAGTTATTGCAGAAGGCGTACGAAACGCGAGCGGACTATCGCGCCGGGCAGGCGCAAGTGCACGCCGCCGAGCTTGCCCGCGAAGCCGCGGCCGCGCAGCGCTATCCCACGGCTAGTCTGGACGCCAACTACGGAGCCATCGGCCAGTCGTTGAACAACTCTCATGGCACGTTCACGGTGGGTGCAACGGTGAGCTTCAATATCTTCGATGCAGGGCGCATTCGCTCGACGCAGCAGGCCGCGAGCGCGGAGATTCAGCGCCGCCGTGGCGAATTGGCCGACCTTCGCGGCAAAATCGATTTCGAAGTGCGCACGGCGCTGCTAGACATGAGCACCGCCGCGGATCAGGTGGCTCTGGCGCGCAGCAATCTGGATCTGGCCAATCAGACGCTGGATCAGGCGCGAGACCGTTTCTCGGCCGGCGTAGCCGATAACATTGAAGTAGTGCAGGCACAAGAAGCTCTGGCGGGAGCAAACGAGGACGCGATCAACAGCTTGTACGCCCATAATCTGGCCAAGGTTGCGCTGGCTCGCGCCGTGGGAGGGGCAGAGGTTTCGCTGAAGCAGTACGTGGGAGGAAAGTGAATGGCGCAGCTGTCAGAGAGGGAGACTTACCCCACCGTCCGCAAGCGGAGCCGAGCTGGGACCATGGTGAAATGGGCTCTCGCGCTGGTTGTCTTGAGCGGCATTGGCGTCTCTACTTACATCGTCTGGCAACGCCTTTCCAGGGTGGAATCCACCGACGACGCGCAGATCGACGCTACTATCGTGCCCGTGAGCGCGCGCGTGGGAGGCTACGTGACTCAAGTGCTGGTGGGCGACCAGCAGTACGTCAAGGGCGGAGATTTGCTGGTTCAGCTCGATAAGAGAGATTACGACGTGGCTGTGGCGCGCGCGCAAGCCAATCTGGCGGATGCGCAAGCCTCTCTGAAAGGGGCGCAAAACAGCGTTCCTGTGGCTTTTATTTCCACCACCAGCGCGTTGAACAGCGCGAGATCCGCGCGCGAGGATGCGGCTGTGGCGGTGAGCTGGGCTGAGCAGCAGTTAGGCGCAGCACAGGCGCGCTTACGCGTCGCCGAGGCGAATGTGCGCGTGGCGCAGGCCAATCAGAACAAGGCGGCTCAAGACGCGGCCCGCTATAAGGTTCTCGTAGACAAAGACGAAGTTTCGAAGCAGAGCTACGATCAGGTTGTCGCCGTCGCGCAAGCGGCCGAAGCTACCGTGGATGCGCAGCAAGCCGGCGTGGCGGAGGCGCGGCAGAACGTGACCGCGGCCGAAAAGGCGGTGGATCAGGCCCGCGCCAAGCTGCGGCAAGCCGAAGCCGCGGTGGAAGGCGCGACGGTCGGCCCGGAACAGGTGAAGCTGGCCGAAGCAGGCGTGGCCGTGGCCGCGGCGCAGATCGCTCAAAAGAAGGCCGACCTGGATCAGACTCAATTGAACTTGAGCTACGCCACCATCGCGGCTCCCGTGGAAGGAGTGGTGGGACGAAAAGCAGTGGAGGCCGGGCAGAATATCGCGGCCGGCCAGCAATTGATGTCCATTGTCAATCTGAACGACATCTGGGTGACGGCGAATTTCAAGGAGACCCAGCTCAAAGACATGACCATCGGCCAAAAGGTGGACATTGAAGTGGACGGCAACGGCCGCGTGTACACGGGCAGGGTGGAGCGAATCTCGGGGGCAAGCGGCGCGCGGTTCAGCCTCCTGCCCCCCGAAAACGCCACCGGCAACTTCGTCAAAGTGGTGCAGCGGATTCCTGTCCGGATCTCTATCGATCCCGGGCAAAATAGCGATCACGCATTGCGGCCGGGCATGTCGGTGACCCCGAAAGTGCACATCCGGTAGCGGCGACGAATCCTTTAGCCGGTCGCGATTTCATGTCGGTCGGGAAAAACCGGAAGGGGTCCAAGGATTTCGTCGTTTTGCCATTCTCTCGTCTACTGCTAACGAAATCATCGAGACCGCTTACACTAGCTAGAACGAGAACCGTGCGATCAGCGTACCCGTGCGAGGCAGCGCGTACAACTGATTGACGACAGCATTTTGCGTATAACCCGGCGCAACTAGGGGACCGGATACCGTCAGGTTAATGACTCCGAAACCGCTTGAGTACTGCCCATAGATATTTTTGCTGGGAGCGGAGCCGGGCGCTACCGTGCTCGGATTGCCGATCTGAGTGCGGTTAAAGATGTTTACGAACTCGGCGCGGAGTTGGAGACCGTACCTACGTTCGGCTCCGAAATGGAACGTACGGCCGAAGTTGAGATTCTCTTGCGGCCGGCGGGCCGAGCGGAAGTCGCCGTAGTAGGTCCCCGTCGCCGGGCCAAACGTTCCGTTGGCGGGATTCGCCCACGCGGCGGGATTAAGCACGACATCGGTGTAGGGATTGATGCAGCCGCAGTTCAGATTTTTCAGGTAAAGAGGCTGCCCTGGGACGCGGAATTGCTCGCTGCCGCCAATGTAGTTGGTGCTGGTCGCCGCCGGCGGAGTGAGCGGCAAGCCACTGCCGTATTGTAGGAAGGCGCCGAAGTTCCAGTCCCGGATCACATTGTTGACGATCCTATTGGCGACCCAAGCTTGCGTTGTATAGACAATATTGGCGTTGAACAGGAAGGGTTGGTCCGTCGATTGAAGCGATTTGTCGGAAGGCACGAACAGAACGGGCCTTATTCGTGTCATCGCTTTTGACCAGGTAAAGGTCCCGTTCACCTGCAACCCATGGGAGAGCCGCTTGGTCCCCTTCATTTGGAGCGAGTCGTACCAAGTATTGCCGGTGGGAGAGTTAGTGACCGCGATTGTGCTGAACTGCGGGAACGGGCGCAGCGCGTTGAGCAGTGTGTTGCTTGTGGCGTAGCCGGCGTAAGGCATGATGTTTCCGAGCCGGGTAATCACCTGGCTACTCGCCAGCGTTTGGCCAAGCAAAAGATTGTCCGCGGCGTTTGTGTATGGCGATAGGCCGTAGGCGGCAAACACGCCCGGCGAAACCTGGTTCAGGTAACCCAGCGGGCCGACGGGCGCCGTGGCGGTCCCTCCGCTCCACCACACGCCGCGATTGCCCACATAAGCCGCCTCGATCACTGTATTCTGTGTAATCTCGCGCTGGAAACCAATGCTCCATTGATTCTGGCGCGGAGGGCGCGAAGCTCCGGGATCCAAATAGGAAAGAAACCCGCTGGTGATGCTGCCGGGAAGCGGCGTTTGGCTCGTGCTGTAATTGGGCCATACCGGTTGCGGAATCGTGCCGGGGACGTCCAGAGGTAAATACGCACTGACTCCGGTAGCGGTATTCGTGACGTTCGCCGTGTTCTGCAGGCTGATATCAGGTGCGAATCCGTAGGCGATGCCCCAGCCGCCACGGAAGACGGTCTTCGAATCGAGCTGGTAGGCGACGCCCAGGCGCGGCCCGATGGCATAGGGGTAATTTGAAACGAAAGTGCAATGGCAGGTCGCCTCAAAAATCGGCGCGCCTAAGCGCCCGCCCGCTGCCGGATTCGGAACGTTAACGCCCAAGTCCGCTGAACGCCCATATTCTTCCCTCGCCGCGGTGGCGTAATCCCAGCGGATACCGTAATCGAGCGTCAGCTTCCGCGTGACCTTCCAGGAATCTTGAATAAACAGAGCCCACTGCCCCTTAAACATGCGAGCGTCCACCGGCGCATATTGCGTGGCCGAGGTAACGTCGCCCAGAAGAAAGTTGGCATAAGGGAAACCGGCGCTGTAGGCGCCCGTAACCAAAGAGGCTGGAATTCCCGTCGCGCCCGCATTGGTCACCGTTCCCGATGACCCCGTGATTCCCGCGTTCGTCAAAGTTGCAAACGTCAAGCCCACGCCCGTGGGCGGCGCTGTAATCTGGGCCTGCCACCAGGCTTCCGCTCCCGCCTTATAGGTATGGTTTCCGCGAACCCAGGTCATGTTCGCATTTGCGGAAGGACGCTCCGTATGCGTCGCCGTATGTAACAGCGCGTTACCCAACTGCTGCATTCCGCCAAGATTGATGGGGCTCGTTACGTTTCCAGCGATGATGGTGGGAAAATTGTAACTTCCCTCGCACCCCTGAAGTTGAAGCAAGGAGAGGCAATTGACAGTCTTGCCGTCCTGAGTCCAGGGACTGTGATCGTAGAAATAGATCATCGAATAGCCGACACCAACGTGCGCCAGCAAAGTGGGAGTAATCGTGTAGTCGTAATTGAGGCGGTACGTGGGACCGCCAATTGGAATCGAGCCGCGCGCGCCTGTGATCAGGTCCGGCAATCCATCCGCGTTGCCGTTAGGCGTCGTGTATTGGGCGTCCGTTTCCGTGTGATGGTAATAGAACGCCAGCTTTTGCTTAGTTCCGACGACTTGATCGACCTTGATGGACGGAATGGTGGTAATACGCTGGCCGAGATTGTAGCCGTTGTAATTAGAGTAGAGCGCTGCGCTCGAGAGCGGTGGAAGAACGTTCTGAATCGCCACGGCGACCGGACTAAACCGCGACAGCGGAATCATATTATTCGGGAACGGATTGGCGATTCCCACTCCTCCGGCCGTTGTCGAGCGCGACGACGGATCGTAGATCTCGTTGGCGAAGACGGGACGCCCGAGCGCGTCGGTGGCGATCTGCCCGGCGGGAACCCCCAAGCTGGGATTGAATCCGGCGCCTCCGTTGGGCGAAATCGCCGAAAAATTGCCGGCTTGATACATCGCGTTCGGGAGCGTGTCGGGAAAGGTAAGCGCCTGAGCTTCCTTGTAACGCTCGTACGAGAAAAAGAAAAAGGTTTTGTCTCTGCCGTTATAAAGCTTGGGAATCCAGACCGGGCCGCTGAAGGTGCCGCCGTAATCGTTGCGGCGGTTTACGGGGCGGTACTTGCCGCCAGATGGGCTTCCCGGCGTTCCGCTGTTGAACGAGAAAGGATCGCCAGCATTGAGGAATTCATTTACGAAGTATTCAAAAGCGGTTCCATGAAATTGATTTGTGCCCGACTTCATGGTGATGTTAAAAAGACCACCCCCCGCCTGTCCGTACTCTGCGGCATAGTTGCTGGTCTGAATGGCCATCTCCTGAATGGCGTCCGAATTGGGCATGTTCTGCATGATCGCGAAGGCGACGGTGTGATTGGTGTTGTCCAGGCCTTCAATGCGGTATCCTGCGGTGTTAGTGGGCGCGCCGTTCACGATCATGTTGTAGTTGGCGAAATAGTTGACGCCAGGCAGAAAGATCACGGCATTATAGGGATTGCGGATCCCATTGCTGCCCGCGTTGGCAGTGCCAATTCCAAGGATAGGCAAGTCATCCAATTGCTCGAGCGTGATGTTGTGAGTCAGGTCGCCGCTCTCGGTCTTGAGCAACGTGGCCTCCGCGGTGACGGTTACCGACTCGGCGGCAGAGCCGACTTCGAGCGCAAGATCCAAGGGCAAGGTCTGCCCCGCATTCACAGTGAGCCCGCTGCGAGTAAGTTTTTTGAACCCCGATGCAGAGACCGTGACGCTGTAAGGACCGGGCGGCAACCTCGGGACCGTGTACGCGCCGGTTTCCGTAGTCACTGTCGGGTAAGGTACATTGGTCTCGGCATTTCTCACCTCGACGGCGGCGTTGGCGACCACCGCTCCGGCGGGGTCGGTGACGGTTCCCGTAATCGTACCCGTGCCCGCCTGGCCAAACGCAACGAGCGAGGACACGACTAAACAGATTGCGATTGCAAATTTGCGCATTAAAGCCCCCTAGGAACGCTTCAGACATGCTATAGCCCAAGGGAGCCAAATGTCAACACGTTTCCCTATAGGCTAAAACCCTACTTTGAATGGCATTAGGTACACCGTCGCAGCCATTGAACCATCCGCTCCGGCGATTTTGTCGCAAGCGACATTCGGACTCCGCTGGTCATTGCGAGATGCTGCGCGCTTTTGTTGATGATGATGTCCTACACCGCATAGATAGCGAGCTCAACCGCTGCGACTATCGAACACACGAATTCGGGGACTCTATCTTCGTCGAGCGGATGGGGCGCGGATGCGAGCTACCAGATGCGGACGCGGTCCTTCGGCTCCAGGTACAGCTTCTGTGAGGGTTTCGGTGCGAATGCGTCGTACCACGCGTCCACATTTCGTACTGCTTGAGCGCGGTATTGGTCGGGGGCATGACCGTCAATCGCGATCCTTCTGCGCAATTCGGCATCGCGCATTTTGGCCCGCCAGCTCTGGGCGAAGCTGATGAAGAACCGCTGGTCGCCCGGGAAGCCATCTTTCACCACATCGGGCTTCCCCTGCAACGACAGGCGGTAAGCGTCGTACGCAGCCAGAAGGCCGCCCAAGTCCGCGATATTCTCGCTCAAGGTCTGATGTCCATTCACGGCCAGATCGGGGAACGGTTTGTACGCGTCGAACTGCGCAGCCAAGGCTTCTCCGGCGGCTCTGAAGTGATCGAAATCTTCCTTCGTCCACCAATTCACAAGCCGCCCCGAAGCGTCGAACAGGCTGCCTTGATCGTCGAAGCTATGGCTGATCTCATGGCCGATGATCGCCCCCATCGATCCGTAATTGTGCGCGGCGTCTGCGTTCGCATCAAAATAGGGCGGCTGCAAAATCGCCGCCGGAAAATTCAGCGCATTCTGGAGAGGCAAATTGACGGCATTCACTGTTTGCGGCGTCATCCACCACTCGCCGCGATCGACGGGCTGGCGCAGTTTGGCCAACTGGCGGCGATATTCGAAAAGCTCGGCGCGTTGCCGGTTGCCGAGGGCATCGCCTTTCACGATCTCGAGTCCGGAGTAATCCTCCCAATTATCCGGATAGCCGACGCCCACCTTCAACGTGACCAGCTTCTCTTTCGCTTTGGCTTTGGTTTCCGGCGACATCCAGGAAAGCGCGTCGATCCGCTTTCCGAACGCCTTCACCAGATCCTCCACCATCGCCTGAACTTTTCGCTTTGTCTCCGCTGGGAAGTAGCGTTCCACATATAACCTGCCGACTGCTTCGCCCGTGGCTGCGCTCGTATAATCGACGCCTCTCTGCCAGCGCGGGCGCAGCTCGGGAGTCCCGCTCAGCGCCTTGCCATTGAAATTGAAGGATTCTTTGACGAACGCGTCTGGAAGGAATCCGGACGCTTTTTCGATGCTGTGAAACAGGAGCCAGTCCTTCCACGCATCCAAAGGCTCTTTCGACACTAAGGCGGCAAGCCCAGGGATCGCTTTGGGATGCCAGATAATGAACACCGGGACATCATTCAGTTCGGCTGCCTTCAGCAGGACCGGCCACTCGATCCCAGGCGCTTTGGCGGCGAGTTCGTCACGCCGCCACGAGACTGCCATATGGACATCCTCCGACTCAACGCGCGTCGCGTGGACCTTCGCCATTTTTGTTTCTAGCGCGACTACCCGCGCGGCGCGAGCGGGGGCATCGCCGAACCCAGCGAGCGTGAATATTGCGGCAACATGCGCCTGGTACTGCTTACGCAAGTCAGTCATCGAGGGACTCGAAGAGAGATAGTAGTCGCGATCCGGCATTCCGAGACCGCCCTGTAGAAGATAGGGAAAGCTGTGGGACGGATCTGTGAGGCCCTGCGTAATCCAGACTCCGAAAAGATTCAAGGTCTGGAAGTTTGTGCTGTTTAGGGCGTCGACGTCCGCGCGAAGTTGGCCGCCGAGGACGCGGGCGAGATCGCTCCGCTTGGCGATCGCTTGGATCGCGTCCAATTGCGGCTTCAAAGGCGCGATGCCTTTGGACTCGATGGCCGCCTCGTCCATGAAGCTCCCATAAAAGTCTCCGATCTTCCGAGCGTCGTCGCTTGCGGCCTGCCCGCCGTTCGCCGAACCCTGAATGAGGTCCACGGTGCGCTTTCGCGTCTCATCCGCCAGCATATCGAAGATGCCATACCTCGCCTTGTCGTTGGGAATCGGTGTCGCCTTGATCCAGCCGCCATTCGCATAAGCGTTGAAGTCGTCGCCGGGAGCGACGGACTTATCCATTCCTGCTACATCGACGTTTGCGACGGCCGACGATCGCGCCGTTCCGCACGCGCAAAGCGCCAGTGCAACAGGGACGACAACCAGGGCGGCCGGTAGTGTGATTCGTAAGGCTTTTTTCATCTCAGCTCCAAGAGGTCTGCGCCTCTGCCCATATCTGCTTCACCAGATCCGTGGCTGGAATCGGTTTGGCCATAGCCGCCGACTGCCCCGCCCACACTTGCATCCGGTGGTAATCGTTAGCCGCGGCGCCGGCTTCCTTCATTCGCGCGGTAAGACCTCGTTGAACCGGGTACGGCGCAGGCGGAGGCGCGGCCGGCGCGCTAGAGGCAACGACAAAGTCCGTGGCGATGGCGCGGCCGAGGCGTCCGGTAAAACTTCTGGTCAGCATGGTGCATTCAGGTTCAAGATTCTCCAGGGCGCTGGCCCACGCGGGATGAGTCTTCGCCTCGGGACAGCGCAGGAACGCCGTTCCCAGCATTGCCGCGCTCGCGCCCAAAGTCAACGCGGCTGCGACGCCGCGCCCGTCGCCGATTCCGCCCGCGGCAATGATGGGCAACTTAATGTGATCGGCGAGCCGCGGCACAAGCGCAAACAATCCCACCCCTTGCCGCTCGGCCGCTGCAGCATCGAACGATCCGCGATGTCCGCCGGCTTCGTATGCTTGCGCCACGATTGCGTCCGCTCCGGCGTCGGCTGCGGCCCGGGCTTCGGCCACGGTCGTTGCCGTCGCAAACCATGCAATGCCGCGCGCCTTCAGCCGCTTGACAAAGTCCGGCGGGAAGACGCCCATGATTGAGGAGACTGCTGTGGGCGCCAGCTCTACGAAAGTCTCGCACTGCTGCGCGAAATCCGGCAAAGTCGAATCGCCCGCCGAGGGAGGCGCGGGAGGCCCCCATGCCTCCAGAAATTTTCGGACCCTTCCTTCGGCCTCCGGATCTCTTCGAGGCGGAGGGTCGGGAATCCATACGTTCAGTTGCAACGCGCCACCGCTCTGGGACCGGAACTCCCGGACCCAGGCACGAATGCCCTCCGGCGGCGTCAGCAGCGCTCCCATCGCCCCCATGCCTCCTGCGTTCGCCACCGCGATCGAAAGACTCGCCGGACAGGCGCCCGCCATGGGCGCAAGTAGGATTGGGACCTTCATGCCGTACCGTTCGCAGAAGGCGCGTGCGCGTTTGGCCAGATCATTCCCCATATACCTATCCTAATTTTGAACGCCCGGGAACGCCCTATCGTTCGGCTTCGGCTTCCGCAAGTAATTGTGGAAAGTAGCGCCCGGGCGACTCACAGCGTTCGATTCGATAAGATGCGGAGGAGAGGGCGCTCGGGTTGCCAGTTACTACAAAGTCCGCGGCCAAAAAAGCTGCCACCAAGAAAGCGGCCACCAAGAAAGCCGTAGTCAGGAAATCCGCAGTCAAGAAGATTGCAATCAAGAAAGCGGCAATCAAAAAAGACGCAGTCAAAAAAGCAGCCGTTAAGAAAACCAGCCTCGGAAAACCGTCTCCCAAGAAGCCACCCTCGCGCCTCAAGGCCGAAGTCCTCGATCTGTCAGCGCTTCCCTCCGAGTTGGTGACGCGCGAGGACCGGCATGTCTGCCTGGCGTGTGTCTTGGATGTGATGACCCGGCACATGGGGTTGCCGATCGGCAAGGCGCAGAAAGAGGTCAAGAACTATACGCCCTCGCTCGAGGAACTGCGGGCGCGGAGCCTGAGCAGGCCATTCTTTACTCCGAGTAGCGAAAACGACCCCTGCCCGTATTGCGGATCGGCGCCCAAGTGGCGCGCGCGGCTGACGATCTATCGAATTGAGAACGCGAAATCCGCGGACGCTAAACGGCGGGAGATTCTGAAGTCGCTTCGGGCGCCTGCCTTTGCAATCCTCGAAGAGAAGGCGACGCAACAGGAGGCTTTCTTTCAGTGGGCTGAAAGGATAAGTACCGGCATCAATCTAGACGATCCTCGATGGCTCCAGGAAGTCTCGCGTCACTATCTCAGCCGCAAGGAACCGAAGACAGATTGGGGTCCTCTGTTCGGTGAGGCGCATTCGATACGGCGTTCCAGGCGTTTGGAGACGGGCTGGGAATTAGACCACGGACGGCTGTTTCTGGCGCCGTTCCTGTTTGACGAGCTGCTGCTAGTCCAATACCTGGTGAGCCGAGCCCATCGGGCAGGCGGATTGACTCTGGAAGGCCGTTACACGCTCCCGGAGTTGTTCGCGCGCCTTCGCAACTCGGGCTATCTGCGATCGGTCGGCGTGGAGGCGCACAACCCGTCCGATGCTTTCGAGCAATTGCTCACCCATCTAGGCAGCGCGGATGCTTCGCTGCGCTTCTACTACATAGTGGATCGGCGCAACTTGATGGAGCGGGTAAAAGCGCTCGAAGACATGCGGGTGCCGAAGGCGAAACCCGTTGGTACCCGACTGTAAGCCCTTGCTCGCATTTCACGCCGGTAGGCGATCCAGAAATACCGTTTGAGCCTCTACAAGCCTCTCGCGCGCGGCATCGAGAGAGAACCACTCGAAGCGGTCGATTTCCGGGAATTGTTGAATCTTTCCCGATTTGGGCGGCCATTCGAGATCGAACGTATTGCTGTGGATCGAGGCTGGGTCGCAATCGCCCTCGACGGCCCAGGCGAGCACTCGTTTTCCGCCAGCTTGTTTCACTTCGCCCAGGGGAGTCAATTCGCTCTTAAGACTGAGGCCTGTTTCTTCTTCGAATTCCCGGCGCGCGGCGGCCATCGGATCTTCGCCTGCGTCACATTCGCCCTTAGGAATCGACCAAGCCCCCAAGTCCTTGCGCTTCCAGAAGGGTCCTCCGGGATGCGCAAGAAGAACCTCCAGGTTACCCTTGCGGCGGCGGTAGAGAAGGATTCCGGCGCTGAGCTTCACACCCAGCCTTTCTGCTCTAACGCCGCGAGGATTCGCTTGGCGGATTCGGCGGGGTCGTCGCGATCGCCGTGGATCAATACTTCGGGTTCGATGGGCGGCTCGTACGGCGCCTGGAGTCCTGGGACTTGACCGCCAGTCGCGGCGTCGCGGTAAATTCCCTTGGGATCGCGCGCCATGCAGACTTCGAGCGGACAAGAGACGTAGACTTCGATGAAGTTTGAGATTTCGCGGCGGGCCTGCTCGCGGTAGGAGCGTCGGTAGGCGGTGGCGTCGAAGAGGACGGAGATTCCGTGACGCACCAGCAGCGCGCCGATCCAGGCCATTTGACTATAAAAGTCCTCGCGTTCCGATTCGTCATAGCGAGGATGAGGAGTGAGAATCTTGCGCAGCTCGTCGGACTCAAGCACAGCGCAATCGACGCCGCGGCTTTCCAGCTCTTTCGCAAGCGCGCGAGCGACGGTGGATTTGCCGGAGGCGGGAAGTCCTGTGAGCCACACGGCAAACGCGTGATCGGGTTGCATAGAGGCCGTCACACGCCGCAATAGGAGTTCACTTGCTCCGGATCGAAGGCGTCGCAATCCAGCACGGCCAGCGCGAAAGCGATGAGTTTCTCGCGAACTCCGGCGGGCAGCGAAGGGTACCAGATCGGATGAGCCATCACCAGGCAACGGAAGACGAAGAATGGGGCCACCACTTTGAGCATTTCCCGATCGCCGCTGCGCTCCAGATAGCGGCTCCAGAATCGCAGGAATAGCTCGCGCCAGCAGCCTTCCAGCTGCCCGCTGCGGCGCAAGGAGAAGAAAACGTAATTCATGCTGAGGCACGCGACGTCGTCGGCCGTATCGCCATACTCGCCCCGAGAACGGTCCAACACGTGAAATTGAACGCCCGATGCGAAGAGGATGTTCCAAGGATGAAAGTCGCCATGGACCTGGCGGAGGCGATGGGTGAAGTTTTTCAGCTTCCATCGCCATGGGAGCGCGCGGCTCTCGATCTGCTGCAGAACCGCGGGTGAAACCGCCGCGCCGGGCGGATAGCTGTCGATGAGTCCCATGATGCATTGGCCATGGCCGATAAGCTCCCGGATGCGGCGCACGTAAAGCCCGGCGTCGGTTCCGCGGACGCGATGAATTTCCGCGAGGTAATCGCATAGCGCCTCAGAACGGCTCAAATCCAGGTCCGTCAATTCGCCGTTTTGGAGCAGGCGGTCGAGATCGCGGGCATAGTTCTCTCCTTCGGCGTAGTGGGTCAGCAGGCAAAATTCTTCGACCTCGCCCAAGGGAACCACGACGCCCGTGCGTTTGACTCCCCCTACGTCCAGCGAACGCACATGACGAGGTAGGCGGTTGAAGGACTGGTGCTGCCACAGCAATTCCTGGGCGCGGTCGGGCATATGCTCATGCCCGAATGGGCCGGGGCTGATGGTGTGAAGCACGGCTGTGCGGCGCGGGCGGCCTTCGGGTTGGTAGGAGATTCGAATAGGAACCCCGTAACCGTAGAATTTCACGTCTTCAGAAGTTGGGCGGTCCAGGCGGCTCAGAGCGAGGATAGTGACGGGTCGTCCCTCGATGGAAGACAGGTATTGCTCGATGTGCTGGCGTGTCAATTCATGCATGGGGAGATCAAGCCGGCTCCAGTTTGCCGTTGAAGCGGTACCCAACCCAGGGCTCGGTGGAGATGACCTCGGGCTTCTCGGGATTGATTTCGATCTTCTTTCGAAGGTTCTTGATGAAGACGCGCAGGTAATCGACCTGGTCGCCGTAATCGGGGCCCCAAACGGCCTGGAGTAGCTCGCGATGGGAGACGGCTTGATTGGCGTGTTGGGTCAGGTAGCGCAACAAATCGAGCTCCTTGGGAGTGAGATGCGCGACGGCATCCCCGTTTTTCACCGTTCGCGCGGTGAAGTCGATCTCCAGCGCTCCGGAACGGAGTTTGCCCGTCGCCGAAGCCGGCACCCGGCGGAAGGCCGCGCGAATGCGGGCTAGAAGCTCGGGCGTGCTGAAGGGCTTAGTGACGAAATCGTCCGCGCCGGCGTCGAGCGCTTCCACCTTGTCGGCTTCGGTGTTGCGGACCGTAAGAACGATGATGCCTACATCGGAATCGGCGCGGATGGCGCGGCACGCCGCCAGCCCACCGATTCCGGGCATATTCATATCGAGCAGCACAAGATCGGGGCGGAACTCTCGAAGCTTTACTAGAGCTTCTTCTCCGGTTTTTGCGTCGTCGATTTCGTAACCGGCTCCTGTGAGAGTAGTTCGCATGATGCGGCGGATTTGGGGCTCGTCGTCAACGACAAGAATGCGGCCGGCGCTCATGCGGATCCTTGTCAGGGCGTCAGAGGCAAGGTCAAGCGAAATGTGGTTTCGCCGGGCTGGCTCATAACCGTCAGATCTCCATTATGGGCCTCGGCAATTCGGAGCGCGATGCTGAGGCCCAAGCCGGAGCCTGGAATCTGCCGCTGCACGGAGGGGCTGCGGTAAAAACGCTCGAAGATGCGGGCTTGCTCGGCGAGGGGGATTCCGCCGCCACGATTGGTTACATCCATTGAAGCGTTCGTCGGGTCGTGCCGAAGTTGAATCGTGACTGGCGTGCCCGGAAGAGAATACTTCAGCGCGTTATCGATGAGTTGCTTCAGCGCAAGGCCCACCAGGCGGCGGTCAAAGGGAAGGGGCGGCAGTTGATCCGCGGCGTTCACCTCCACGGACCGGTCCTCGATCTCATGGCGCATGGAATCGACCACTTCGCCCACGGTTGCAGCCAAATCGGAAACCTCCAGGCGTACTTCGATGCGGGCGGTGTCGAGACGGGCGAGCTCGACGGCGTTGTCGATGAGTCTTTGTAAGTGCTCAGCTTCCTCGGCCGCGATTTTCACAAGCTCGGCCGAGGCGGACGAGAGCGCGCCGGGCGCTTCCATAAGCGCGGTAATCGCGGCTTTGACCGAGGTGAGCGGAGTCTTCAGCTCGTGCGACATGGCGTCGATCAAAGCGATGCGGAGTTGCTCGCTCTGGCGGCCCGCTTCGAGCTGCTGAGCCAATTCCTGAGACCTGGCGCGCTCTAATCCTATGGCCACCAAATTCGCGGCGCCTTGGAGGACCGAATCCGGAACGCGTGGGCCTTCGAGCGCCAGGCTGGCGATCGGCTCGGCGCCGAGGCGCACCGCAGTAATCACGCGCGGCTGGTGCGGGTCCGCGAAGAACGTGCCGTTCAAGGCGGAATCGCGGAGCTGGTCCTCGATTTCACGTTGCGGGCCGGCGAGATCCGAGGGACCGGCGCGGAAGAATTCTCCGCTTCTCCGGTCGTATAAAACCGCCGCGCTCAAGGCAAACACCTCCGCCAGCTTCTCAGCAAGCTGTTTAGGGACGGGGGCGGAGTTATCAATCAAGAGAATGGCCCGGCTGAAAGTGTACAGGCGCTCGATGTCGTCTTGGCTCTCGAGGGCTTCGAGGCCACGCTTTCTCGCGGTGTCGGAGAGGCGGCTAGCGACGAGCGCGACCGCGAGGAAGCTGAACAACGCGACCCAATTTTGAGGATCGGCGATCGTAAGCGTGCCAATGGGGGGAAGAAAGTAGAAGTTGAAAAGCAAAGTGGCCAGAATCGAGCAAACGGCGGCTTCCACGAATCCCCACGCGCTGGCGACGATCAACACAAACAACAGATATGCGAAGCCTTGCGTGGTTGGATTGAGGGAAAGGGAACTGCCTGCAAAAGTGATGAGGATTACGCAGGCGATAGACGCGAGCAGCCGTCCCGTGAGCCGGTTCAAACGCCAGGTCACTGCAACGAGAACGCCAGGAGCACGTTTCCAGACATCCCGTTGCGGACGCCGACATAGCCCGAGCCGGCGAAGAGCATGCCGGCGGCGACAGTAGGTCCGGCGACGCTGAGCGAGCCGCCTTTCGCGGCGACGCCATTGACGGTGGGAAAGTCACGGGCCGTGTTGTATTCCCACACAACATGGCCCGTATCGGCGGCAAGGGCGCGCAGCACGCCGTCGAATCCGCCGGAAAAGATCAGGCCGGGAATCGCCGACAAAGCGCCGTCCTGGCCGGGATGGGCGGCCACGGCGGGCGCAGGTTCGAGAGGCGTGAACCATTTGCGCTCGCCATCGCGAAGCTGGACGGCCGCAATGCCGCCAGGGCCAAGGCCGAAATAGGCGTTTTGATCATCGGCGGCTCCGCCCCACACGATCTTTCCACCGAATTCGGTAGTGTTATTGACCAACGCCGTGCGCCACAGGACCGCGCCTTTTCGATCGGGATCGTGCGCCCAAACGTTGCCGCTTTTTTGTCCGGCGATCAGAATCGTGCGGCCATCGGCGAGCGTTTTGAGAATCGGCGAAGAACCGAAGTCGTGATCCGGGCCCAGGGTCTTGGGGCAGTTTCCCGAGGGCTTGGCGCCGTTACATCCCGCCAGCCACGCGTCGTTCTCAGTGTCCTGAACCGACCATACGATTTTGCCGGTGTTGAGATCCAGGGCGAGAATGGCGTCCGTGGTTTTGGCAGCGGGCTCGCTGTAGGCATCGCCGGTTCCGACGTAAAGCACGCGGCGTTTTGGGTCGATGGTCGGAGAATTCCAGACTCCTCCGCCTGCCGGCGCCCAGCGCGCAGCGCCGTTGGAGTTTTTGCCCACCTGTTGGGGCTCATCCGCTATGGTGAAGGTTTTCCAGATCTGACGTCCGGTGGCGGCGTCCAGCGCGACGACGCTTCCGCGAAATGTGCAGCATGGATAGTTGGGATTCACGCCCGCGCCCTCTTCACCGGACGCCACCGGAACGTAGACGCGTCCCTCGAAGACTTTGGGCGCCGCGGTAATGAGGGCTCTGGGGTGGTCATCCACGTGGACCTTCCAAAGCATTTCGCCAGTGGCGGCGTCGAGGGCGTAGGCGTTGGCCTTGAGATCGCCGAAGTAGGCGACATACCGTTCCGCAACATGCTCCACGGTTACCGCGCTGCGAACGCCTGCATCGGCTCGAAACGACCAATTGAGGCAACCCGTACCCGCATTCAGCGAATAGACGATTCCTGTATCGACTCCGAGGAACACGCGTCCACCCGCGATAACCGGCGCTCCCAGGACTGCTTTGGCGCCGGGAAATCCGAAGGCCCATTTGAGCTTCAGCTTGGAGACCTGATCGGCGGGTATTTTAGCGGCGGGCGCGGATTGAAAACGCGCGTTGGAAGAATCGGGTCCCCAGCCGTTCCAGGAAGGTCCCGAAAGATCGAAGCGCGGGGGAGCGGAGCATCGGTTGGATTCGGGAGTGGATTGGGCGAAGAGACACGCCGGAAGAATCAGCAGGCATGCGAGCGATTTCATTTATGCTTCAGTCTATCCGACAATGCCGGCTCTTTCCAAAGAAGCTCAGCGTCGGATCGGCGGACGTAATTCGCATCGATTTCGGCGGGGTCCTGCGCCAGGCCGGCCGCGAATCGATCGGCCGCGATGCGGGCGATGGCGCCCGCGAGCGCGCGCGGCGCTGTGATGATGGGAAACGGCACATCACCGGGGAGTTCGAAACCGTTGGTGATGATTTCCAGTTCGCCATCCGGGAGCGAGGCGAGCCACGACTCGAAGGGTGTCACGACTTCGTCGTGCACGGGCCGGAGCGATGCGTTGAAGACCGCTCCATAGACTTCGCCGCGGCGCGCGTCGATCACGGCGGCGCGCAGGGGACGCGCCCCGAACCAAGCGAGC
>DASQJB010000154.1:0-12195 GCA_035631295.1 Bryobacteraceae bacterium
TGGACATTGGGCCGTGGAGGCTTTCCGGGACCGGCCCTTTCGCGCCGGGCTGCTGGCCAGGCAAGCCGAAGTAGCGGAGGAAGACAGGCTTGGCGGGATCGCTCAGATCGTAAATTATGGCCATCCGCGGAGTGCGCCAGCCGGGGGCTCCGCCGACAAGATATGCAATGCCCGTGTCGCATTCCCACCAGCTTTTGTGCGTATCGCGCAGGCCGCTGACGATCGTAGTGATGCGGCTGGGCTTGGCCGGGTCGGTGACGTCCCACATTTCGTGAGCGGAATTGCCGAGGCTGCGCAACAGGTAGAACTTGCTCTTGTCAGCATGCGGCAGCTCGCTCCCCGCGCACACACGCACCATTTGCGCTCCGCCCACGTCACCCCGCTCTCCCGGCTTTACCGGCTCGCCCGGAATGTGCGCGATGTATTTGGGATGCTTGGCATCGGTGACGTCCACCACCGACGTTCCATTGGATTCGTCCTGATGCGTGAGCGTATTGGGCTGCACGCCGGCGTGATGGCCGATGTAGGCGATCCAGCGCGCGCCTTGCTTTTCGATCACCGGCTGGTAAGCGCTGCGAGCCTGGAGGTCGTTGTAGCCGACCAACTCCATATTGCTGCTCTCGGCTTTGAGCCGAGCCTTCTCCTGAGCTTTCGCGGCCGGAGCCCCGAAGAAGCCGGCCATCGCTCCGATGAGCGTCAGCAAACCACAAATCGCGGTCGAGTATCGCATAGGGAGCCTCCTTTTCATCGAAAGAGTATACAGCGGTTGGTCTCCCGCTTAGAAGCCTTGCTGCGCGACGTCTTATACGCGCCGCCGGACTGTCTGCTTTCCGAACATTTGACATCCGAATGGAAATCCGGTATTCTTCATTAGAATGTCAAATGCGAGTGGCTCTAAGACTGAGATTCTGCAAGGGACGCTGGATCTTATGGTGTTGCAAACGCTCGCCACGATGGGCCCGCTGCACGGCTATGCGATCGCGTCGCGGCTGGAGCAGGTTTCCGGGGGAGCGATCCGGCTCAACATGGGGACGCTCTATCCCGGCTTGATGCGCCTGGAACAGCAGGGCCTGGTGCGCGCAGAGTGGCGCCTTACGGACACCAAGCGCAGGGCGCGCTTTTACAACGTCACCCGCGCCGGCCGGCGCCGGCTCGAGTCCGAAAAAGCGGAGTGGGATCGGATGGCCGCCATCATTCAGGCTCTCTTCAGCGCACAGGACGCCGTGGCCCCCTGATAGAAGGCAAGAAGCCGCCGCGGCGTTCCGTTGTGCGCGGCTTCTGAAGAGATGCAGGGCTGACTGGGAGGACACATGACAAGGCTGCGCGAATGGCTGCTCCGTTTCTGGGGAACGCTGCGGCGCAGCGCCGGAGATCGCGAAATCGAAGAAGAATTGCGCGCTCATCTGGAGCTGGCCGCGGAGCAAATGGGGTCGCGCGGCGCGATGCCCCCAAATTCTCAGGATGAAGCCCGCCGCATGGCGCGGCTCGAGTACGGCGGAGTGACGCAAGCCGCAGAGTCGCTGCGCGATCAACGCGGCTTTCCTTGGATCGCCGATCTGGCGTCCGACCTGCGATATGCGCTGCGGACCCTCCGCCGGACTCCAGGCTTTGCCGCAGCGGCCATCGCCGTCTTGGCCCTGGGCATCGGGGCGAACGCGGCGGTTTTCAGCGTGGTCAATAGCATCCTGCTCAAGCCGTTGTCTTATCCGAATCCCGAAGAGCTCGTCGCCATCTGGAATCCGGCGCCAGGCGCTACGGGAATTGCGAGCATCGCGGGCCAGATGCGGCTT
This sequence comes from Bryobacteraceae bacterium, assembly GCA_035631295.1. Classification (GTDB taxonomy): domain Bacteria; phylum Acidobacteriota; class Terriglobia; order Bryobacterales; family Bryobacteraceae; genus Palsa-187. The sequence continues at coordinate 1,791 of DASQJB010000154.1, forward strand.
TCCGGATCCATGTTTTTCTCTTACTCGGAGCACAACCAGGCATTCAAGGCTCTGGGCATCTGGATGCCCGGCGCGGCGACGGTCACTGGGCTTGCGGAGCCGGAACAAGTGCGAACGGTGTTTCTTTCCGACGGCGTCCTCCAAGCACTCAATGTTCTACCCGCGCTCGGCGGTTGGCTATCGAGCACGGACCAGGAGCCGGGAGGCGCGGGCAGCGTGATGCTCGGCTACGGATACTGGCTCCGCAGGTTCGGCGGCGACCTTTCTGTGGTGGGACGAAGCATCACGGTAGACTCTCGCCCGCGAAGGATTGCCGGCGTCATGCCCCAAGGCTTCCGCCTGGTCACGGAGGACTTCGATTTGCTGGCGCCGTTCGCGTTCGACCGTAGTCAATTGCGCTTGGCGGGCTTCAGCTATTTGGGCGTCGGCCGGCTCAAACCCGGAGTCTCGATTCCGCAGGCCCAGTCCAGCCTTGCGCGAATACTGCCCGTGTGGATTAATTCCTGGCCGATCGCTCCTCGCGAAAACCGGCACGATTATGAGACCTGGGGAATCACGCCAGTGCTTCGGCCTCTGAAAGAGGATGTAACCGGCTCTTTGCAAAACGTTCTGTGGGTGGTGATGGGAATGATCGGCATCGTGATGCTGATCGCTTGCGCCAACGTGGCGAGTCTGCTGCTGGTGAGGACAGAGTCGCGTCAGCAAGAGCTGGCTGTGCGCACGGCCCTTGGCGCCGGAAAGGCGCGCATCACACGGCTGCTGCTGGCGGAGAGCGTGTCCCTCGCAATCCTGGGCGGAGCCGCCGGCTTGGGTCTGGCCAATCTTGCTTTGCGCGTACTCCTGGCCATCGGCCCTGCGAATCTGCCGCGCCTCCACGAAATCTCCCTGGACGCGCGTGCGCTCGGATTCACCGCCGTTCTCTCGCTGCTCAGCGGCATCTTCTTCGGATTGATCGCGGCCTGGAAGTACGCCTTAGACGGCCCGCTTGGGATGACGACAAGAACCATGAGCGCGAGCCGCGAGCGTCGACAGGCGCGCAGTCTTCTGGTGGTGGTCCAAACAGCGATGGCGTTTGTGCTGCTGATCAGCGCGGGGCTGATGATTCGAACGTTTCAGGCCCTGCGCAAGATCGAACCGGGATTCACGCGCCCGGAGCAGCTTCAGATCCTTCGGATATCGATTCCGGAATCGTTGATTCCGGAGCCCGAGCGCGTTGCAAGAACGCAGTACGACCTCGTGCAAAAACTAGCGGCCATTCCAGGCGTGGCTTCGGCCGCGTTCACCAGCGCTATGCCCATGGAGAGGTTCGACGATGACCGCGTGGATCTCAATCTACCGACGCTGCTCGATGTCAGGGCAGAAACAAAGCCTTCCGGCTCTGGAGATGTTCCCCTGTCGCGCATTTACAAATACATCTCTCCCGGCCTGTTTCGAGCCACGGGTACGCGAATTGTCGCGGGCCGCGATTTTAGCTGGGAGGAATTTCATGGCCGCAGGCCCGTGGCCATCGTTTCGGAAAACCTGGCTCGCGAGCTATGGGGCGGCCCGGAATCCGCTCTTGGCAAGCGGATCGCCACAGGTCCCCCTACGGCGCCATGGCGCGAAGTCGTCGGCGCCGTCGAAGACGTCCGCAACAACGGAGTGCAGGAGCCTGCGCCCACAATCGCGTACTGGCCTTCCTATAGTGAGAGTCTCTTTCGCCCCGGCGCCGTCCGCGCGCTTCGCTCCCTTACGTTCGTGATCCGAAGCAGCCGGGCGGGAACAGAGGGACTGCTGACTCAGATCCGGCAAGCCGTGGGATCGGTGAACGGTAATTTGCCGGCAGCTTCGGTCCGGACCATGCAAGAGGTCTACGACCAGTCTCTGGCGAGAATTTCATTCACGCTGGTGATGCTGGCCATCGCCGGCGCGATGGCGTTGCTGCTGGGAATCGCCGGAATCTACGGCGTAATCTCTTACGTCGTGTCGCAAAGGACACGTGAAATCGGAATCCGCGTGGCGCTAGGCGCGGAATCCGGTGAAATTAAACGCATGTTCGTTCGCCACGGGCTGCTGCTTGCAGGCACGGGCATCTTCTGTGGATTGGGCGTGGCCGCCGCGTTAACGCAGGTTATGAAATCGCTCTTGTTCGGTGTCGGCACACTCGATCCCGTGACCTATGCGGCGGTTCCCTTCATTTTGGCGACAGCCGCCGCGCTGGCCAGTTACTTCCCGGCGCGACGCGCGGCGGCGGTGGACCCGGCGGAAACCTTGAGAGCGGAGTAAGCTATGACAACGCTGCGGGGGTGGGTAATGCGGCTCTGGGGAACGCTGCGACGCCACGCAAGAGATCGCGAGATCGAAGAAGAATTGCGCACGCATCTGGAGCTGGCTGCGGAGCAAATGGAGTCCCGCGGCGCGATGCCCCCGGACTCTCGAGATGCAGCCCGGCGCGCGGCCCGGCTTCGGTACGGCAGCATGGCGCAAGCCGCGGAGTCGATGCGCGACCAACGCGGCTTTCCCTGGCTCACCGCTCTGGCATCCGACCTGCGATACGCCTTCCGCATGCTCCGCCGCAGTCCCGGCTTCGCCTCGCTCGCCGTAGTCATCATGGCTCTCGGAATCGGAGCGAACACAGCGGTCTTTAGCGTGGTGAACGCGGTTCTGATTAAGCCTCTGCCATATCCCGATCCGGACGCGCTAGTCGGAGTGTGGCACTCCGCCGTCCGGCAGGGCGTCAAGAACAACAACGTGACCATGTCGGGGCCGATGTACTTCGGCTATCGCGAACAGAATCGGACATTCGAGAAGTTCGGAGTGTGGAGCGGCGGCGCATCCAGCGTTACGGGGGGCGGAGATCCGGAACAGGTGCGGACTTTGTCGGTAACGGACGAAATTCTCCCTGCGCTGGGGGTTCCACCGGCCGTAGGGCGATGGTTCTCGCGAGCCGACGATACGACCGGCACGCCCGAAACAGTGATTCTTACTTACGGATATTGGCAGCGCCGGTTCGGCGGAGATCGCGCCATCGTGGGGCGCGCTTTGACCATCGATTCGCGGCCGCGAGAGGTGATTGGAATCATGCCGCGGAGTTTTCGATTCCTTGATCGTGACCCGGAGCTAATCCTGCCGCAGCGCCTAAAAGGCGACGAACCGCCCGGCAACCTCAACTACACCGGGATGGCGAGGCTAGAGCCAGGCATCACATTGGCGCAAGCCGACGCGGAAATTGCTCGGAGTCTCCCGGGCATTATGACGGCATTGGGCATGAGCAAGAGGACTCTCGAAACACTGCAATTCGCTCCGGCGTTGCGGCCGCTGAAGCAGGATGTGGTGGGCGACCTCGGCAAGGTGCTCTGGGTGCTCATGGGGAGCATCGGGATTGTCCTGTTGATCGCGTGCGCCAACGTGACCAATCTACTGCTGGTTCGAGCGCATGAACGACAGCATGAATTCGCGATTCGCGCGGCGCTGGGAGCGAGTTGGGGAACGATCGCGCGGGAACACGTCCTCGAAAGTGTGCTCTTGAGTGTTCTGGGCGGCCTGCTGGGATTAGTCCTGGCCAGCGGGGGACTGCAGTTGCTCGCTTCCACGGGCCCTGCGAATCTCCCTCGGCTGAACGACATCGCAATCGATCCTCTTGTCCTGGCGTTCACGGCTGGAGCGTCCCTGCTCGCCGGCTTATTGTCGGGTTTCCTGTCGGTGATGAAGCACACGGGGACGCTGATCGCCCACGCGCTTCGCGGCAGCGGGAGATCGGCGAGCCTTAGCCGGGACCAGCACCGGTTGCAGAACACGCTCGTGGCGGTGCAGGTGGCGCTGGCTTTAGTTCTTTTGGTGAGCTCGGGTCTGATGATTCACAGCTTCCAGGCGCTGCGCATCGTTCAGCCTGGGTTCACACACCCGGGACAAATCCAAACCGTTCGGATCTCGATTCCGGCCGCACAAGTCGAGGAGCCGCAGCGGGTCACACGAATGCAGAACGAGATCCTCAACAAGATGAGCGCGATTCCGGGCGTGACCTCCGCAGCGTTCATGACCTCCGTCCCCATGGAAACGGGGGAGCAGGTTGGGAACAGTGGGATTGCAGTTGAGGATAAGCCCTCGGCGGATGGGCAACTTTCCCCCGTGCGGCGTGCCAAATCTGTGTCGCCAGGATCCTTCCAAACGTTGGGAACGGCCTTCATTGCAGGACGGGACTTCACGTGGACCGATATCTACGACAACCGCGAGGTCGCGGTGATTTCGGAACGGATGGCGAAGGAGACGTGGGGGTCTGTACAGGCCGCGCTCGGGAAACGAATTCGGGAGAACAGCCCCGGGGACCCCTGGCGAGAGGTGATCGGCGTGGTGAGCGATGTTTATGACAACGGAGTTCATCTCCCAGCGCCGGCGATCGTGTACTGGCCAGCGCGGTGGCAAGCGGTACGGGTCGGAATCCCTAATTTCGTTCCGCGATCCGTAGTGTTCGCGGTTCGCACGGAACGTGCGGGGACTGAGAGCTTTCTCAAAGAGCTTCAGCAGGCGGTCTGGTCGGTGAACTCGAGTCTGCCGCTCGCGCAGGTGCAAACGCTCGGCGCCGTGTACAGCAGGTCCATGGCGCGAACATCGTTCACACTCCTCATGCTCGGGATCGCCGGTGCGATGGCGCTGCTGATGGGCGTGGTCGGGATTTACGGCGTGATTTCGTACGTAGTTTCCCAGAGGAGGCGCGAGATCGGAATCCGCGTGGCGCTCGGCGCGCAGGCCGGCGAAGTGAAGCGGATGTTTGTCCGGTACGGACTGGCGCCCGCCGCCATCGGCATCGCGTGCGGACTCGGGGTCTCCGTCGCCCTGACGAGACTCATGGCCTCGCTGCTGTTTGGAATCAGCCCGCTGGATCCGATGACATACGCATCCGTCCCGATCATCCTGGCCACGGCGGCAGTGCTCGCGAGCTATCTTCCCGCACGGCGGGCGGCGGCGGTCGATCCGGCGAAAACCTTGAGAGCGGAGTAAGCTATGAAAACGCTGCGGGAATGGGTAATGCGGCTGTGGGGAACGCTGCGGCGGAGCGCCAGAGATCGTGAGATAGAAGAAGAATTGCGCGCGCATCTGGAGCTGGCCGCGGAGCAAATGGAATCGCGCGGCGCGACGCCCGCAAACTCTCAAGATGCAGCCCGGCGCGCGGCCCGGCTCCGGTACGGGGGCGTGGCGCAAGCCGCGGAGTCGATGCGCGACCAGCGCGGCTTGCCTTGGCTCGCCGATCTGGCATCCGACCTGCGATACGCCTTCCGCATGCTCCGCCGTAGTCCAGGCTTCGCCTCGCTCGCCGTGGTCATCATGGCTCTCGGAATCGGAGCGAACACAGCGGTTTTTAGCGTTGTAAACACGGTGCTTCTGCGGCCGCTCGCCTATCGCGATCCGGATCGTATCGTGACGCTCGCGAGTCCCTTGATCGGGGGCGAGGCGCCCGTTGGACTGCCCAAGCTCGTTTCCATTCCGAACTTCCAGGATTGGCACAACCAGAGTTCCTCATTCGAGGCCATGGCGTTCTATCAAACATACGAGGCTCCGGTGATGTCAGGCCCAGCGGCGGAGTATGCGCGTGTCGCTAGGGTGAGTCCGGAGTTCTTTCGCGTTTTCGCTGTCCAGCCTATGCTGGGGCGGTTCTTCTCGGCCGAAGAGGCGAAGCCAGGAGGTAGCGGCGCGTTGCTGATCAGCTATGCGTACTGGCAAAGTCATTTCGGTGGGGACGCCGACGTGTTGGGACGGATCACCCGCGTGTATGGGGCTTCCATGGCCGTTGTCGGCGTCCTGCCTCCCGGTTTTCAGTTCCCTGCCGGAACGGATCTGTGGTATCCAACCGATACCGTCTTTCGGGAAGTTACCGCTACCTTCCGCGGGGCGCAAAACTATCAGGCAGTTGGCCGGCTCAAGCCCGGTGTTTCGGTGGGAGGAGCGCAAACCGAGATGAGCGGCATTGCCGCTCGCCTCGCTCAGCAGTACCCGCAGACTAATAAGAACCGGACCGCGGTTGTGACGCAAATTCGCGACGAGTTAGTGGGCGATTTTCGAGTTACGCTCTATCTGTTGTTAGGGGCCGTGAGCGCCGTCCTCCTGATCGCGTGCGCGAACACGGCAACGCTGTTGCTCGGCAAGGCGACGGCTCGCACGCGAGAAGTTTCCGTCCGGATCGCACTAGGAGCGTCCCGCCTACGAATTGTGCGGCAATTGACAACGGAGAGTCTACTCCTGGCGCTGCTGGCGGGAGCCGTGGGGCTCGCACTCGCCTATGAAGGATCGAAAGGGCTGGTAGCGCTTGCGCCTGCCAGCTTGCCGCAGCTCGTCGATGCGGGAATCGATCGATGGGTATTGATCTATACCTTCGTTGTTTCGGCTGTCACGAGCCTGATGTTTGGCCTTGCTCCCTCGCTTTACGCGTCCAGAGTCAAGCCGAATGATGCCCTAAAGCAGGCAGCGGCACGATCCATCATCGGAGGCGGGATGGCCCATGTGCGGAGCGTGTTGGCGACGGCGGAAATCGCCCTGGCTGTGGTGCTGCTCTCGGCGGCGGGCCTTTTGATCAAGAGCTTCGTGGCGCTCGAAAACGTCGCCCTGGGCTTTCGGCCGGAGAAGGTGCTCGTGATGAGAGCGACTGTTCCGGCCCCGCGTGCAATCGCCAGCCTGTTTTTTAAGGACGTGCTCGATCAAGTCGTTACCCTTCCGGGCGTGGTTGCGGCGGGGGCAACCATGGTTCCGCCAGGGCACGTCGGGTCGATGGGACCGTATTACTTCGACCGTCTACCGCCGCGGCGCGATCCTAGCGACCCCAACGCAGTGATCTCCATCGTTTCACCTGGCGTCTTCGCGGCTCTGGGAATTCCCTTGATAAGCGGGCGTGACTTCACCGAAAACGATGCGTCCGATCAGCCCTTGGTTGCGATTGTAAATGAAGCGATGGTTCGAAAGTCGCTCCCCGGAGGGAATCCGATCGGCAGGCAGGTTTTTTGCCTGTTCGATTCTTCCCAAGCCATGACGGTGATTGGCGTTGCCGGTGACGTGCGGGAGCGCGGGCCGGCGCGCGAAGCGATCCCGGAGTGCTACATCTCCTATCGTCAGCACGCATATAACGGAAACACGTTGAGCTTCGTTGTTCGCAGCGCTGGCAATCCGGCCGCCCTTGAGGAGCCGCTGCGACGCATAGCGCACAACCGCGCGCCGGACGTTCCCGTCAGATTCACAACTCTGCAAAGCGACGTCCACGAGGGCGTAGCCACGCCCCGGTTCCGCACTTTCTTGTTCGCGTTGTTTGCGGCGTTGGCGATATGCCTCGCCACGGCCGGCGTGTACGGCGTGATGGCGTACGCCGTCGGGCAGCGGACGAGCGAGATCGGCATTCGCATGGCGTTGGGCGCCAGTTCGGGATCCGTGCTGCGTCTCATGCTCAAACAAGGACTGGTTCTCGCGAGCATCGGTCTGGCGTTGGGGCTGGCGGCGGCTGCTGGGGTGACGCGCCTGTTGACCTCGATGCTGTTCCAGGTAAAACCCAACGATCCTTCCATCTACCTGGGAGTCGCGGTTCTGGTTGGGACAGTGGCCCTGGCCGCTTGCTACCTGCCGGCGCGTCGCGCGGCGGCGGTCGATCCGGCGGAAACCTTGAGAGCGGAGTAAGCTATGTCAACGCTGCGGGAATGGGTAATGCGCTTATGGGGAACGCTGTGGCGCAACGCGAGAGATCGCGAGATCGAAGAAGAACTGCGCACGCATCTGGAGTTGGCCGCGGAGCAGGTGGAGTCGCGCGGCGCGACGCCCCCAAACGCTCGAGATGCAACCCGGCGCGCGGCCCGGCTCCGGTACGGGGACGTGGCGCAAGCCGCGGAGTCGATGCGCGATCAACGCGGCTTGCCCTGGCTCGCGGATCTGGCATCCGACCTGCGATACGCCTTCCGCATGCTCCGCCGCAGTCCCGGCTTCGCCTCGCTCGCCGTAGTCATCATGGCTCTCGGAATCGGAGCGAACACAGCGGTCTTTAGCGTCGTAAACACGGTGCTTCTGCGGCCGCTCGCCTATCGCGATCCAGATCGAATCGTGACGCTTACCAACCCTATGACCACCAGCGAGGCATCCAGTCCGCTCGCCGTGAAGCTGGTTTCCATCCCGAATTTCGAGGACTGGCGCGACCAGAGCTCTTCGTTCGAGGCGATGGCTTTCTACTACCCTTGGGAGAATCCGGTGATGATGGGCGCCACCCCCGAGTACGCCCAAGTGGCCAAAGTGAGTCCCGAGTTTTTTCGCGTATTTGCCATTGAGCCGATCCTTGGGCGGTTCTTCACTGCCGAGGAGGCGAAGCCCGGCGGCAGCGGCGCGCTGATGATCAGCTATGCGTACTGGCAAAGCCATTTTGGAGGCGACCCTCGCGTGCTCGGTAGGACCATTCGCAGGTATAACGCCGTGCAATCGATCGTCGGCGTTCTGCCGCCGGGCTTCCGCTTTCCCGGCAATACCGATCTATGGACGCCGGATACGGATAACGGCCCAGGGATGCGGAATCGCGTTGCACAAAACCACTACGTGGTGGGAAGGCTCAAGGCAGGCGTACCCCTTGAAAGAGCGCAGAGCGAAATGACCGCCATCGCCCAGCGGCTCGCGCAAAGGTATCCGGATACCAACAAAAACCTGACCGTCGCCGTCACGGGTATGCGCGACGAATTGGTGGGCGACATTCGCCTCACGCTTTATTTGCTGTTGGGAGCCGTGGGCGTCGTGTTACTGATCGCCTGCGCCAATACAGCCACGCTGCTGCTGGGCAAGGCGACGGCGCGAACGCGCGAGGTCGGGGTTCGCGCCGCGCTGGGGGCAGGGCGGCGACGGATCGCGAGGCAGCTGCTCACCGAGAGCTTCCTGCTGGCAACGTTTGCGGGAGGCGCTGGCCTCTGTCTCGCTTATGCGGGATCGAAGGCGCTGATCGCACTGGCTCCGTCCGGCGTGCCCCGGTTGGCTGAAACCGGAATCGACCGCTGGGTGCTCGCATTCACGGCCGGCGCATCCCTTGTCACGAGCGTGATCTTCGGCCTTGCGCCCGCGCTCTATGCATCGAAGGTCGATTTGAACGACGCCCTTAAACAGGCCGGAACAAGGTCCGTGACGGGCGGGGCAATGGTCCGCTCGCGGGGAGCGCTGGTGGTCGCGGAAATCGCCCTGGCCGTCGTGCTTCTTTCCTCCGCGGGCTTGCTGATCAAAAGCTTTGCGGCGTTGCACAACGTGGCTCTTGGTTTTCGGCCTGAAAAGGTGCTGGTGATGCGCGCAACCGGGCCGGGGTCGATACGAGATACGAATCTGTATTTCAAAGATGTACTTGCTCGGATCGCAGCGTTGCCCGGAGTTGTGGCGGCCGGCGCAACGATGACGCTGCCTGGGCACATCGGTTCATCGGGAGCGTATTATTTCGGTCATTTGCCCGAACGACCCGATCCGGAGGGTTCAGAGGCGGTAAATTCGGTCATAACGCCAGGCACGTTCGCGGCGCTGGGAATTCCGCTGAGGAGCGGACGCGACTTCAATGACGGCGATACGCGCGATCAGCCATTTGTGGCGATCGTAAATGAGGTTCTAGTGCGAAAATCGCTTCCCGGCGCGGATCCGATCGGCAGGACAATTTTCTGCCCATTCGATGCGGCACGCGCGATGACCGTCATCGGCGTTGTAGGAGATGTACGCGAACTCGGTCCTGCTCGCGAACCGATCCCGGAGTGCTATATGCCCTACCGGCAGCACGTTTATAACAACACGACGTTAAGTGTTGTCACGCGCACCGTGGGCGATCCCGCCGCGCTCGAGGGGGCCTTGCGGCGCCTGTCGCATGAAAGGTCGCCGGATATTCCCATAACGTTCACGACCCTGGAAGACGACGCTTCCGAAAGCATGGCCGCACCCCGTTTCCGCACTCTGCTCTTCGGAATTTTTGCGGGACTCGCTGTCTCCCTGGCGATGGCCGGGATTTACGGCGTGATGGCGTATGCTGTGAGACAGCGGACGAGCGAGATCGGCATCCGCATGGCGTTGGGCGCCAGTTCGGGATCCGTGCTGCGTCTCATGCTCAAACAAGGATTGGTTCTCGCGAGCATCGGTCTGGCGTTGGGGCTGGCGGCGGCTGCTGGGGTGACGCGCCTGTTGACCTCGATGCTGTTCCAGGTGAAACCCAACGATCCTTCCATCTACCTGGGAGTCGCGGTTCTGGTTGGGACAGTGGCCCTGGCCGCTTGCTACCTGCCGGCGCGGCGCGCGGCGGCGGTGGATCCGGCGGAAACTTTGAGAGCCGAGTAAGCCACCATTTGGAATTTCCTCCGGCCGCGGATACGATAGAAGCAGGGCCGGAATAGCTCAGTTGGTAGAGCGACGCACTTGTAATGCGTAGGTCACGAGTTCGACTCTCGTTTCCGGCTCC